>CAYPYQ010000342.1:0-7898 GCA_964414735.1 uncultured Hydromonas sp. | reverse complement strand
CCATGTCGTACAGGAATTTGCGTAAAATCCAGACTTTTTGCAGTACGTCCGGTTTGAGCAGCAGTTCTTCACGACGCGTGCCGGAACGGTTCAGAGAGATGGTCGGGTAAACGCGTTTTTCGGACATCTTGCGATCGAGCAGCAATTCCATATTGCCCGTGCCTTTGAATTCCTCAAAAATCACGTCATCCATACGCGAGCCGGTGTCAATCAATGCTGTGGCGATGATGGTGAGTGAGCCGCCTTCTTCGATATTACGTGCGGCACCAAAAAATCGTTTGGGACGTTGCAGGGCATTGGCGTCAACACCGCCGGTCAGAACTTTGCCGGAGGATGGAATGACATTGTTATACGCGCGCGCCAGTCGGGTGATGGAGTCGAGCAAAATCACCACGTCTTTACCGGTTTCGGCCAGGCGTTTGGCTTTTTCAATCACCATTTCCGCGACCTGTACGTGGCGTGTGGCCGGTTCGTCAAAGGTGGAGGCGACCACTTCGCCGCGAACCGAACGTTGCATCTCGGTCACTTCCTCTGGGCGTTCATCAATCAGCAGGACGAATAGGCTGATGTCAGGGCGATTGGCAGTGATGGCGTGAGCGATGTTTTGCAGCATCACTGTTTTACCCGATTTGGGTTGCGCCACGATCAGACCGCGTTGCCCCAAGCCAATTGGCGCGATCAGGTCGATGATGCGGCCAGTGATGTTTTCTTCGGCGCGGATATCGCGTTCTAACGGCAGCAGTTTATTCGGGTGAATCGCGGTCAAGTTTTCAAACATGATGCGATGTTTCGTGTGCTCGGGTGGCAAGCCGTTGACTTTGTCAACTTTAACCAAGGCGAAATAACGCTCGTTGTCTTTCGGCGTGCGTACTTCGCCCTCGATGGTGTCGCCGGTGTGTAGGTTGAAGCGGCGAATCTGTGCTGGCGAAATGTAGATGTCGTCCGTGCTGGCTAAATAGGAGGTATCCGGCGAGCGTAAAAAACCGAATCCATCAGGCAACACTTCCAGCGTACCGTCGCCAAAAACCGCTTCGCCGGATTTGGCGCGGCGTTTGAGGATGGCGAACATCAGCTCCTGTTTGCGCAGGCGGCTGGCATTTTCGATGCCCATTTCTAAAGCGGTATCGACCAGAGATTTAATGGGTAATGATTTGAGTTCGTTTAAGTGCATGGTATTCGGAAGTTAAGTGGTTGCGTGCAAGATAATGCCGATTGATACGGCGGAGCAACATGTTGATTAAGGTCTGGAGTTCAGAGTGAGGATCGGTGATATTTGTGATGAGCGATGACAATTCTTTAGGCAAGGCGCTGGGCTTTGTGTGCTGTGTGCATCAAGAAAAATAGGGGAGCGTCGCTGCCTGCACGATGGTTGGTTTTTTTGATAAGCGAAAACCATCGGGGCGGATTATGCCGATTTGAGCGTCATTTGTCAAATCGGCATCCGGTAAAACTTCAAATTAGATGTGGCTGTTGATGAATGCGGCCAATTGCGATTTGCTGGCTGCACCGACTTTAGTGCCCATCAAAGTACCGTTTTTGAACAGCAACAGGGTTGGAATGCCGCGAATGCCGAATTTAGCCGGAGATTCTTGGTTTTCGTCCACATTGACTTTCACGATGCTGATTTTGTCGCCGTAGTCAGCAGCCAATTCGTCCAGAATCGGGGCGATCATGCGGCAAGGTCCGCACCAAGAGGCCCAAAAATCGACCAATACCGGTACGGATGATTGCAAAACGTCTGCGTCAAAAGAAGCGTCGGTAACTTGTTTGAGTGAGCTCATGGTTGTTTCCTTATGTTTGATGTTTAATTAGTTCAATGATATCCGTTCGAGGAAATGCTCTGATGGTTACCATATTAGGTAAAAAACAATTTTTTCAAGTGCGCACATTTTAAACGGTTTTGCTAAAACGTGTTGGCCTTGCGCTTTTTAGGGTTGTTGGGTTTATTTGGTCAGGCGATATTCGATGCGGCGGTTTTTCAGGCGGCCTGTTTCGGTATCGTTACTCGCTACCGGCACAGACGAGCCATACCCCTTGGCGGTGATGCGATCAGCCGGAACCTCTTGCTTGACTAGGAAATCACGGACTGCTTTGGCGCGCTGTTCGGACAGTTTGACATTGTTGGCTTCGTTGCCAACATTGTCTGCATGGCCTGCGATTTCAAAGGAAACATTTTTGTCCTTGAGCAATACGGCTGCTTTTTTCAAGATCGCTTGGTTTTCTGCGGGAATTTGTGCCGAGCCGCTGGCGAAATTGATGATTTGCAGATTCATCGCGTCCAAAATGGCTTGCGCGTCGGAGTTCACCGACAGGCTATCCAATGAGGAAAGGGCATTGGTATTGGCGGTTTTTACATTGCTGGCGATGTCGAGGGCTTTGATATTAACGCCTTCGCCGATAAATTCAGTCAAGCCGTCTTTGAGCGAAATCGCCGTGCCGGATAAGATCAGTGTGTCACCATTTGCGGTTAACTCTGCTCCAGGCAGTTTGAAAAAGCCGAAAAAGCCTTTGAGCTTATCCAGCCATTTTGCTGGTTTGAGTTGCTCGTTAACGGTCAGATTGTTGGTGTAGTGGCCATCGCCGAAAGTCGCGCGCAGTTCGTTGTCAATGCTCATTTTAATCGCTTCGCTCGGAACACTGCCGTTCAGAGTGAAGTGGTTTTGTGTGTTCGATGCGGTCAAGGTCATCGGTGCGAGCGCGACGCTTGGCGCTTTTGGCTGCGCTGGGACGGGTGCTTGTACCGCTGGTTTGGGTACAGGAATTGGCTGATTCAGATTGGTTCCGCCTTGCAGCAGCAACCACACGAGCAGGGCGCTGACGGCTGCGCCAGTGTATTGCGCCAGTGTCGGGATGTCACCGAGAAGGTTATGAACGGCGGATTTTTTGATATCGGATGTTTTTGAAGAGGTGTTGTTTTGGCTCATAGTCAGGCTCTTTTGGGTTGCTTGGCTCAAGATGCGTGGGAAATACGGTTGAGAATGTTACCTTTATTAGTGTAACCGATATGGGGTGTTTTTGGGGTGAAAATCCGTGCGAATGGTTGAGAAAAAGCGGATGCAAAGATGTTTTTCATTTATTTTTTATTTTTAAGTCATATATAAGACACAAGAGTGGAAAAATCGGCTAAACTCTTGCCTAACTCAATCTAAGATCAATCAGAAAATGATTCAGGCGGGCTATTTTTTGGTCAGCTTGATGTAGGGTTTTTGATGCTAAAATGCACCAGTTCTCAATCATCCGCAGAGTGAATTAATGATTTTTCGCATTACGGCATTCTGATTCTCTGGTTATTGGGCTTTTTTATCTATTTACAAAGGACTCATCATGCTAAAAGCTTATCGTGAACACGTTGCCGAGCGCGCCGCGTTGGGCATTCCTCCTCTCCCTTTGTCTGCTCAGCAAACCGCTGATTTGATCGAATTGCTGAAAAATCCACCGGCAGGTGAAGAAGCGTTTTTGGTCGATTTGCTGACCAATCGCGTCCCAGCGGGCGTGGATGATGCAGCGCGCGTGAAAGCGAGCTATCTGTCTGCGGTGGCGCATGGCGATGAAAAATGCGCATTGATTTCTGCGGAAAAGGCGACTGAATTGCTCGGTACCATGCTGGGTGGTTATAACGTTGCGCCATTGGTTGATTTGTTGGACAACGCCGCTGTAGGCACCATTGCTGCGAACGCATTGAAAAAAACCTTATTGGTGTTCGATCAATTCCACGACGTGAAAGAAAAAGCCGACAAAGGCAATGCGAACGCGAAAGCAGTATTGCAAAGCTGGGCCGATGCTGAATGGTTCACTTCACGTCCAGAAGTGCCTGAAAGCCTGACCATTACTGTATTCAAAGTATCAGGCGAAACCAATACCGACGACTTGTCTCCAGCGCCAGACGCATGGAGCCGTCCTGACATCCCGCAACACGCTTTGGCGATGTTGAAAAATAAACGCGATGGCATCGAGCCAGAAGAAGATGGCAAACGCGGTCCAGTGAAATTCCTCGAAGATTTGCGCGCCAAAGGTAACTTGGTAGCCTACGTCGGTGACGTAGTCGGTACCGGTTCTTCTCGTAAATCTGCGACCAACTCAGTATTGTGGTTCACCGGTGAAGACGTACCGTTCGTACCGAACAAACGTTTCGGTGGCGTGTGTTTGGGTGGCAAAATCGCTCCGATTTTCTACAACACCATGGAAGATGCCGGCGCAATGCCAATCGAATTGGATGTGTCGAAAATGGATATGGGCGACGTAGTAGAACTGCGCCCATACGATGGTAAAGCACTGAAAAACGGTGAAGTCATCGCCGAATTCAAAGTGAAATCCGACGTATTGTTCGACGAAGTACGCGCAGGTGGCCGTATTCCATTGATCATCGGCCGTGGCTTGACGGCGAAAGCGCGTGAAGCATTGGGCTTGCCAGTATCTACTTTGTTCCGTTTGCCAACCAATCCGGCGGACAACGGCAAAGGTTTCTCATTGGCACAAAAAATGGTCGGTCGCGCATGTGGCTTGCCAGAAGGTCAAGGCATTCGTCCAGGCACTTACTGCGAACCAAAAATGACGACTGTGGGCTCACAAGACACCACCGGTCCTATGACTCGTGATGAGTTGAAAGACTTGGCATGCTTGGGCTTCTCTGCTGACATGGTGATGCAATCATTCTGCCACACCGCGGCTTATCCAAAACCAGTCGACGTGAAAATGCACCACGAATTGCCAGACTTTATCAGCACGCGCGGTGGTGTGGCTCTGCGCCCAGGTGATGGCGTGATCCACTCATGGTTGAACCGTTTGCTGTTGCCAGACACAGTCGGTACCGGCGGTGACTCACACACGCGTTTCCCGATTGGTATTTCATTCCCAGCCGGTTCTGGTTTGGTGGCGTTTGCTGCGGCAACGGGTGTGATGCCGTTGGATATGCCTGAATCAGTATTGGTACGATTCAAAGGCACGATGAACCCAGGTGTGACTTTGCGTGACTTGGTGAACGCGATTCCTTTGTACGCGATCAAACAAGGCTTGTTGACCGTTGCCAAACAAGGTAAGAAAAACATTTTCTCAGGTCGCATCCTCGAAATCGAAGGCTTGCCTGATCTGAAAGTGGAACAAGCATTTGAATTGTCTGACTCAGCGGCAGAGCGCTCTGCGGCAGCGTGCTCGGTACACCTGAACAAAGAACCGATCATCGAATACATGAACTCCAACATCACCATGATGAAATGGATGATTGCAGAGGGTTACGCTGATGCACGTACTTTGGCACGTCGCATCAAAGCCATGGAAGAATGGTTGAAAAATCCGCAGTTGCTCAAAGGTGATGATGATGCTGAATACGCAGCTGTGATCGAAATCGACTTGGCTGACATTCACGAACCAATCGTGGCTTGCCCGAACGATCCGGATGATGTGAAAACCTTGTCAGACGTAGCGGGTGCGAAGATCGACGAAGTGTTCATTGGTTCTTGTATGACCAACATTGGTCACTTCCGTGCAGCGTCTAAATTGCTCGAAGGCAAACGCGACATCCCTGTGAAATTGTGGATCGCGCCTCCGACCAAAATGGATGCCAAACAGTTGACCGAAGAAGGCCACTACAACACCTTGGGTACTGCTGGCGCACGTATGGAAATGCCGGGCTGCTCATTGTGTATGGGTAACCAAGCACAAGTACGTGAAGGCGCAACTGTGATGTCGACTTCAACCCGTAACTTCCCGAACCGTTTGGGTAAAAACACCTTCGTATATCTCGGCTCAGCTGAGTTGGCAGCGGTGTGCTCGAAACTGGGCAAAATCCCAACTCGTGAAGAATACATGGCTGAAACCGGCGTGTTGGCTCCTGCCAGCAAAGATATCTACAAATATCTGAATTTCGACCAAATCAGCGATTACACCGAAGTGGCGAGCACAGTCAAAGCGTAATTGGCTTGACGCGGTAGTATAGAAAAAAGCGAGCAGTGATGCTCGCTTTTTTTATTTGGTATTGGATTCAATCGTATTAAGTCCATGAGGAAAATTTTTAGGTATTATGGACGAGAACGGGTTTGATATATTTTTTCAGGATGCGATATCGCTATATGGATACACAAATTTTTAGAGTGCCTGACTTGTTTGAAGTTCGTCGAGTGATGAGTAAAGGAGGTTGTGAGCGACCTCATACGCACAATCATTTGGTTATTTCGGCTGTTGCTCAAGTAAGTGTTCTATTTCAAATCAATACAGAGTTAGTAACTTTGCTTCCGAATCAAATTACCGCTATAGGTCCGCATATTCTTCATCATGTGAATTCATACCCTTGTGATGTATTGGAGTTGTATGTTTTAGAGGTATTTACGATCCCTCAGGATTTGGCTGGGTTTGATCAGATACATTTGCAGTTTTTTAAACAATTGTCTTTGAATTCGGCAGAGGACTTCAGAGCGTTTATGGCTCTATGTCAGTTTTTACTGAGTGATTTAAGCATTCAAGATAAATCTCTGGCTTGCCAGGACTGGCTAGCTCTTTTTTTACAAAAACGCTATCGTTATGCGGCTTTACACTCAAATGATGGCAATCAATTGGCTATACGCATTCGACAATTATTAGATGATACTGAGCATGAACGCCCAAATTATCAGAAAATTGCGGAGCATATCTCAAGAGGTCAGGTACAGTGTAATCGAATTTTCAAACAAGCTTATGGTGTGTCGATGCAGGCATATTTTTTATCGCAAAAGGCTCAGAAAGCGCGAGAGAGGCTTTATTCGAGCGATGGTTTATCTGAAATTGCACTCAGTTGTGGATTTTATGACCAGAGTCATTTTTGCAAAGTGTTTAAAGAAATTTTTCAATTATCACCATCTGCCTATCGAAAATTGATGCGCTATGCATCCGCATAATGTCATTCTCATACAAGAAAAACTGTTTGGGATATTTCATGATCATGGTTCCGATGTTTTTTTATAGAAAGGGGAAAACCATGTCATCACAGTTTAATCAAAATGCACACGAACATTGTATCGTAGAGCAATTTACCAAACAGGCAATTCCGTTTGCTCAGTTATCAGGGCATGCAGATTCAATGCAATTGTTGATCAATATGAGTGGAGTTGATTCAGAAGATGAGGTACTTGATGTAGCGTGTGGACCTGGAATGGTGGCTTGTGAGTTTGCAAAAATAGCTCACCACGTCACGGGAATCGATATTACAGAAAAAATGATTGTGCAAGCTGAGAAAAGACAAAAGGAATTACAGCGGACCAATATGACTTGGCGTGTGGGACAAGCGATACCATTGCCCTATGAAGATAATTCTTTTTCTATGGTAATTACTCGCTATAGCTTTCATCATTTTTTAGAACCGAAAAAGGCTCTTGCTGAAATGATTCGGGTATGTCGCCCTGGGGGAACTATTCTAATTGCAGATGTTGCAATTTCGAGCATGCAAGTAGATGCCTATAACCAGATGGAAAAATTACGAGATCCTTCTCATACGCGAGCTTTATCACATGAAGAGTGGGTACAAATATTAAACTCATCAGAGTTAGAAGAGCTCAGAAAAGCCGAATATCGTGTTGACATGGAGTTAGAGTCACAGTTGCAGGCCTCGTTTCCTCAAGAAGGTGATGTTGAAAAAATTCGGGGAATATTCAGAAGAGATGTAAAAACAAACGAATTAGGCGTTGACTCGCGGATAATAGAAGATGCAATTCATTTTTCGTATCCGATTTCTATTTTTGTAGGGAAGAAAGGAAAGCGTATTAGTGAGGCATAATTCATACTTTTCAGAGTTAAAATAAAAAACCGATAAATTCTACTTGTCAAACATAGGGAGGAATATGAGTCTCAAGCTATTTGCCGTGTGCCTCGGTGGTCGTGCGCCGAAATGCAATACCGAGTTACACGATGTGGTATTCGTGGTGGGCGCGCGG
>CAYPYQ010000341.1:0-9976 GCA_964414735.1 uncultured Hydromonas sp. | reverse complement strand
TATAATCTGACCTCGTTTTTGTGGCTTGGTGCGTATGGGTTGTGCGATAACAGCGCCGTATCACGCCAAACGACTATTTAGAAGGAGTGATTTATGACACAGATTTTTGCAGACAACACGCAGTCCATCGGTCACACACCGCTGGTGCGTATCAATCGTATCGCGCAGAGCGAAGGCGCCGTTGCAACCATCTTGGCGAAAGTAGAAGGCCGTAATCCGGCGTACTCGGTCAAATGCCGCATTGGTGCGGCAATGATTTGGGATGCTGAAAAGCGTGGCGTACTGACCGCAGGCAAGGAGCTGGTCGAGCCGACCAGTGGCAACACGGGTATTGCCTTGGCGTTCGCCGCCGCAGCGCGTGGTATTCCGATTACGTTGACCATGCCGGACACGATGAGTGTGGAGCGTCGCAAACTGCTTGCTGCCTATGGCGCGAAGTTGGTGTTGACCGAAGGCGCGAAAGGCATGAAAGGTGCGATTGCCAAAGCCGAGGAAATCGCGGCGTCTGATCCGGATAAATACGTCTTGTTGCAACAGTTCAAAAATCCAGCCAATCCGGCGATTCACGTCGCAACCACGGGGCCGGAAATTTGGGATGCGGCCGATGGCAAGGTGGATATTTTGGTCGCGGGTGTCGGTACGGGCGGTACGATCACGGGGATTTCGCGCTATTTCAAAAACGAACGCAAAGCGCCATTGTGGTCGGTGGCGGTGGAGCCGACGGCCAGTCCGGTGTTGACGCAAACGCGCAACGGTGAGCCGATTCAACCGGGGCCGCACAAAATCCAAGGCATTGGCGCGGGCTTCGTGCCGGATACTTTGGATTTGAGTGTGGTCGATCAAATCGAGCAAGTGAGCAATGAAGATGCGATTGACTACGCGCGTCGTCTGGCTAAAGAAGAAGGCATCATCGCAGGTATTTCCGGTGGTGCGGCGCTGGCGGCAGCGGTACGTTTGGCCAAGCAGTCGGAGCATGCGGGCAAAACCATCGTGGTGATTTTGCCGGATTCGGGTGAGCGTTATTTGAGTACCGTGTTGTTTGAAGGGCAATTCGATCCGGCGACGGGTTTGCCGGTGGAATAATGCAGCAAAATTAACCCATGAACCCGCTCGTTTGAGCGGGTTTGTTGTTCATGCTGGCACTAAAAATACATCGGCGACAGCTAAAGGCTCAGCTATAATTCGCCGAACATTATTTTTTATTTGGAATGTCCATGAGCCAAATCGCTTCCATTCAAGCCACGCAAGAGAGTATTTTGAAACATCACGGCGGCGACGCGCAGATCGCGCGCGAACGCATCACACAAAATTTTGAACGTCGTCATGATGACGATTTTTGGCGCTTTTGGGATGAGCTCGTGGCAGTGAATTATCAGGCGGGCGATGCGATTGTGGATTTGGGCGCAGGTATCGGGCAGTTTGTTGACGTGTGTGCGCAGCGTTATCCACAGTCGCAGGTGACGGGGATTGAAGTCGCGCCGTATATGCTGGCGGATCCGCTGGTGTTGCCAAGTAATGGGCGCATCATCGTGGATGATTTGAACGAGCCGCGCGCTGACATTGCGCCGAATTCTGTCGCGATGGTGATGGCGAATATGCTGGTGCATGAGCTGATTCAGCCGATCAAAATGTTTAAGGCCGCGCATGAGTGGCTCAAAATTGGTGGGCGGATGTGTGTGATTGACGTGGTGCGCCAACCGTTGCAGGATTATTTGCAGCGTCGCTATCCCGACACGCAAATGTGGCGTGATGACACCACGCGTGCGGATCTGGAAGATGCGTTCGAGCATTTTTTGGAGCACAACCGTTATCATCCCGAAGACATTGTATTCATGTTGGAAAGTGGTGGATTTAAGCTGATTTCATGCGAGCCACTGCGCAACGGTGGACAAGCGCGCATCGTGGTGGAAAAAATCTAAATAATTCAGAGGGGCGTGATGAGCGAGCGTGAGCAACGATTGGCGCAGGCAGCGCAACGCTTGGGCTATGATTTCAGCGGGGCTATCTTAATTGGTGGGCATTATGTTTCATTGATTCAGCATGGTGATGTGATTGAAATCAGTGGACAGATTCCGCGCGTTGGTTCTGAAGTCGTGGTGACGGGGCGTGTGGGCGATACTGTAACGGTAGCGCAAGCGCAAACGGCGGCGAAGGTTTGCGTGATGCGCGCGGTGGCTTTACTCAATCGTCATTTGAGCGGGCTGGATGCGGTGGCGCAAATCCTGCGGCTCAATGTATATGTGCAAAGCGCGGCGGACTTCACCCAGCAAAGCGAAGTGGCTGACGGCGCATCGGATCTGTTGTATGAAATTTTTGGCGAAGCGGGCGTGCATACGCGCACTTCGGTGGGTGTGTATCAATTACCGAAAAACGCCGCAGTCGAACTGGATTTGCGTGTGGCGGTATGCTCATTAATATAGAAGGGGTGATTTCGTGGGTTTAGCGGTGATTAATTCGCGTGCGCTGCTCGGTATGGCCGCGCCGCGTGTCACGGTCGAGGTGCATTTGGCGGCAGGTTTGCCGTCGTTTAATATCGTCGGTCTGCCTGAAACCGAGGTCAAGGAGTCGAAAGACCGCGTGCGCTCGGCGATTCAGAATGCGCTGCTCGATTTTCCTGCGAAAAGAATTACGGTTAATCTCGCGCCAGCGGATTTACCCAAAACCTCCGGACGCTTTGATTTGCCCATTGCCTTGGGTATTTTAATTGCCAGCGGCCAGCTCAAGGTGAAAAATTTAGCACAATACGAATTCGCCGGCGAATTGTCGTTGTCGGGTGAGTTGCGCCCGATCACCGGTGCTTTGGCGATGACCTACGGCATTGTTGCCGAAGCGCAAGCGAAAACCGCGCCCACAGAGCAGCCGATCGTGGTGCTGCCGGAGGCGAATTGTGCCGAAGCGGCCTTGGTCAGTGGCGCGCAAATTTGGGCTGCCAAATCACTGCTCGATGTATGTGCCAAATTGCGCGCGCCGGAGCAGCAAGAGCCGGTGGTGCAGCCGTCACATTTGCCAGCGCATGTGCATTACACACTGGACTGGGCGGATGTGCGCGGACAAACGGCGGTCAAGCGTGCCCTGGAAGTCGCAGCGGCGGGTGGGCATAGCGTGCTGCTGGTCGGTCCGCCGGGGACGGGAAAATCCATGCTGGCGGCGCGTTTACCCAGTATCTTGCCGCCGATGAGCGAGCAGGAGGCGATGGAATCGGCTACGGTGCTCAGCAGTGCGGGGCAATTTCAACCGGATCTGTGGCGTGTGCGTCCGTACCGCTCGCCACATCACTCTGCATCTGCGGTGGCACTGGTAGGTGGTGGTTCGACACCGCGCCCGGGCGAGATTTCTCTGGCGCATCGTGGCGTGCTGTTTATGGACGAGCTGCCCGAATATGACAGAAAAGTTTTGGAGGTTTTGCGCGAGCCGCTGGAGTCGGGTGAGATTCATATTTCCCGTGCGGCGCGTCAAGTCACTTATCCGGCGGCATTTCAACTGGTCGCGGCGATGAATCCCTGTCCGTGCGGTTATCAAGGACATCCGAAAAAAGCCTGTCGCTGTACGCCGGATCAGGTGCTGCGCTATCAATCGCGCTTGTCCGGGCCTTTTTTGAATCGAATTGACATGCAGATTGAGGTGCCGGCTGTGGAGGCGCGCGACTTGGAGCAAATGCCGCAGGGTGAAAACAGTGCGCAGGTAGCGCAGCGCGTCGCGCGGGCGTTTGAGCGCCAGATGGCGCGGCAAGGCTGCGTCAATGCGCGCTTGTCGGTGCGACAATTGGATGAGTTTGCCACGCCGGACGAGGCGGGGCGAAATTTGATTGCCAAAGCCATGACGCAGTTTAATTGGTCGGCGCGGGTGTATCATCGTATTTTGCGCGTGGCGCGCAGTATTGCTGATTTGGAAGGTGCTGCTGCTGTGGGAGTGCCTCATGTGGCGCAGGCTATTCAGTATCGTAGAGGCTTGCTGTCAGAAGAGTGATTTTGGATATATTGTGGATTTTTTAATGATTCGAGTGGTGTTGTCAATGGAGAGTATTGAATTGTCAGATAATTTTCAAAAGATAAGCTGATGATTTATATTGTGAAATTGATGCGCATTCATGTAATAAATATAAGAGTGGCGTTGACATTCATGTTACATAACGTTACAATCCAAAGAGTTTATGAATGCACAATTTGTCTATATTTGAAAGTTCTGTTTGAACTGAAAGAATACGGTAAGGTTGTTAAAGCATAATTTATACGTTGCAAAAGCGCCTAAATGTTGGAAAAGGCGTTGGCAGGTCGTGCGATAGTGCGCTGCAAGGTCAATGCGATCGGGATGATATGGGTTTTGCGGTTCTTGTTCAGTTTGTCTTTGCGATTGTGGTTGTGGTGGTTTCGGCCTTTTTTGGTCAAAAAGCCATGTGGTCGGCCGCTCTGGGTAGCGCGATTGCGATTTTGCCCAATGCGATTTTTGCAATTTATTTGGCTTCGTCTCCCAAAGCTGCGGTGTATCGCTTCTTTGTGGGTGAGGGAGTGAAGATTTTTATAGCCATTGCTGCCGCTGCGGTGGTTTGGCGACAGTACGGGTCGCAGATTCAGCCATTTGCCTATTGGGTAGGTTTGATTCTGGTGCTAAAGGCACATAATTTTGGATTGTTACGCACGGTTAAGGAATAGAGATTTATGAGCGCAGAAGTTGGACACCACGCCCCCGCGAATGCGAAAGAATATATTGTTCACCATTTGACCAATTTGACGCAAACGGGTGAGCCGCAAAAAAACATTGTTGATTTTTCATACATCAACCTTGATACCATTTTCTTTTCGGTGTTGACTGGTGTAATCGGTCTGCTGTTTTTGCTGTGGGTAGCGCGCAAAGTCACTTCGGATACGCCGAATCGCGTGCAAACTGCCGTTGAAGCGTTGGTTGAAATGGTTGAGGAGCAATCCTCCTCGATTGTGCATGGCAATCGTACGTTTATCGCGCCTTTGGCGTTGACTGTGTTTTTCTGGGTTGTGTTGATGAATGCGCTGGACTTGGTTCCGGTGGATTTGGCGGGTTGGTTGATCAATGCGTTGCATTTGCCTTTGCCATACACCCGTATCGTTCCAACGGCAGATATTAATGGTCCAATCGGTATGTCGTTCGGCGTCTTGCTGTTGATGTTGTTCTATAGCTTTAAGATCAAAGGCGTGGGTGGCTTTGTGCATGAATTGTTCAGCGCGCCGTTTGGGATCGCGTTGGCGCCATTCAATCTGCTGTTGAATGTGATTGAGTTTTTGGCCAAAGCCGTGTCGCTGGGTATGCGGTTGTTCGGTAATATGTTTGCCGGCGAATTGATTTTCTTGCTGATCGCCATGATGGGCGCGGCATGGAATACTCACAACTTGGGTATGAGTATTGGTTTAGGGTTGGGGCATTGGGTAGCTGGTTCGATTTGGGCGATTTTCCACATCTTAATCATCCTGTTGCAAGCCTTTATTTTCATGATGTTGACTCTGGTGTATTTGGGTCAGGCTCATGATGCGCATTAATTGGGTGGTTCCTAACCCAGTTGGTAATTTTGTTTTATCTTTTTTGTTTTTACTTTTTTAATTAAAAGGAGTTTGTAATGAGTGCAGTTGGTTTCGTAGCTTTGGCGTGTGGTTTGATCATCGGTTTGGGTGCTATCGGCGCATGCTTGGGTATTGCGTTGATGGGTGGTAAATACATCGAAGCATCTGCTCGTCAACCTGAATTGATGGATAAATTGCAAACCAAAATGTTCTTGTTGGCAGGTTTGATTGACGCGGCGTTCCTGATTGGTGTTGGTATCGCTATGATGTTCGCGTTCGCAAACCCATTCCAAGGCTAATTCAACGTTAATCGGTTGAGTGCCGTACGCTTGTTGTTTTGCACTGCGTGATCCAGCATAACCGTGCGGTAGTGTCTGTCGCAAGTGGAGATTGATGTCTGCTTGCGTGAATAAAGGAATGTGTCGTGAATATTAATGCAACATTATTTATCCAAACCCTCGTGTTTCTCACGTTGGCTTGGGTGACCATGAAATTCATCTGGCCGCCGATGATTAAGGCGATTGATGAGCGTCGTGAGAAGATTGCGGCTGGTTTGGCTGCTGCGGAACAGGGCAAAAAAGCCTTGGAAGCGGCAAAACAACAATCGGTTAGCTTTGAACGCGAGGCTCGCGAACACGCGCAAAACATCGTCACGGAAGCTGAAAAGCGTGCTCAAGCGATTGAGGCGCAAGCTAAAGTGGATGCTTCTGAGCAGGCTCAACGCATTGTGGCTCAGGCTCAAGCAGATGCGTCACAAGAAGTTGTTCGCGCCAAAGACGCTTTGCGTGATCAAGTGGCAGGCTTGGTAGTTGCCGGTGCGGAGCAGATTTTGCGTCGCGAAATCAACGCGGATAATCATGCCGACCTGTTGGCGCAATATAAAGCACAACTGTAAAGGCGGGTGAATTATGGCAGAAATCGGAACCATCGCCCGTCCTTATGCACAAGCCGCTTTTGATGTGGCAAAGGCTGAAAATAACTTGGCCGGTTGGGCTGCCTTTTTGCAAGGTGCAGCGCAATTAATGGGTCAAGAAGATATTCGCCAATTGGCGCAAAATCCAAAAGTGGCGAAAAATCAACTGGTTTCGCTGTTTGAAGAGGTGTTAAAGCCTTCTTCTGAATCGCATAAAAACTTCCTGAGAGCCATTGTGGATCAAGGGCGTTTGGCGGCATTGCCTGCGATCTCGAAAGCCTTTGAAGCACATAAAAATGACTACGAAGGTTCGGCGGATGCGCAGATTGTCACAGCGCATGCCATGAGCGATCAGCAGATGCAGGAATTGGTCGCAGCCTTGGAGCAAAAGCTGGGTAAAAAACTCAAACCGGAAGTATCTGTGGACAGCGATCTGATCGGTGGCTTTTGTGTAACGGTTGGCGATGAAGTATTGGATATGTCTGTGCGTGCAAAATTAGCGCGCATGCAGTCCGCCCTGACGGTGTAACTCACCCACGGGTGGCATTAGAACTGCCAGTTATCAACAATAATGGGCAGTAGTGAATAAATTTGGAGCAATGAGCATGCAACTGAACCCTTCTGAAATCAGTGAATTGATTAAGAATCGAATTCAAGGTGTAGACGACTCGGCAAACTTGCGTACGCAAGGCACGGTCGTTTCTGTAACCGACGGTATTTGCCGCATTCACGGTCTGGCTGACGTGATGCAAGGTGAGATGTTGGAGTTTCCGGGTAATATTTTCGGCTTGGCATTGAACTTGGAACGTGATTCGGTCGGTGCCGTTGTTTTGGGTGAATACGAAAGCATTTCCGAAGGCGACATCGTTAAATGTACCGGTCGTATTTTGGAAGTTCCTGTCGGTCCGGAATTATTGGGTCGCGTGGTAGACGCATTGGGTAACCCAATTGATGGCAAAGGTCCAGTGAACACCAAACAAACTGACGTGATCGAAAAAGTAGCGCCGGGCGTGATTTGGCGTAAATCGGTGGATCAACCGGTGCAAACCGGTCTGAAATCCATTGATGCGATGGTACCTATTGGTCGCGGCCAACGTGAGTTGATCATTGGTGACCGTCAAACCGGTAAAACTGCGGTGGCGGTGGATGCGATCATCAACCAAAAGGGCAAAGACCTCAAGTGTATCTATGTAGCGATTGGCCAAAAAGCCTCTTCAATTATGAACGTGGTTCGTAAATTGGAAGAGCACGGCGCAATGGAATACACCACCATCGTTGCCGCGTCCGCTTCTGACTCAGCTGCGATGCAGTACTTGGCGCCATATGCTGGCTGTACCATGGGCGAATACTTCCGTGATCGTGGCGAAGACGCTTTGATTATTTATGATGACTTGACCAAGCAAGCTTGGGCGTATCGTCAAATCTCCCTGTTGTTGCGCCGTCCTCCAGGACGTGAAGCATATCCGGGTGACGTGTTCTATCTCCACAGCCGCTTGCTCGAACGTGCAGCACGTGTGAACGAAGACTACGTTGAAAAATTCACCAACGGTGAAGTTAAAGGCAAAACCGGTTCTTTGACCGCCTTGCCAGTGATTGAAACCCAAGCGGGTGACGTGACGGCGTTCGTACCGACCAACGTGATTTCCATTACCGACGGTCAGATTTTCTTGGAAACCGACTTGTTCAACGCCGGTATCCGTCCAGCGATTAACGCGGGTATTTCGGTATCTCGTGTGGGTGGTGCGGCACAAACCAAAGCGATCAAGAAATTGTCCGGTGGCATCCGTACCGACTTGGCACAGTATCGTGAGTTGGCTGCGTTTGCACAGTTCGCGTCTGACTTGGACGAAGCAACCCGTAAGCAATTGGAACGTGGTCGCCGTGTAACCGAATTGTTGAAACAGCCGCAATACAAACCACTGCAAGTGTGGGAAATGGCCGCTTCACTGTTCGCAGCGAACAATGGTTACTTGGACGACGTGGAAGTTAAAGACGTATTGGCGTTTGAAAAAGGCATGACCGATTTCTTGAAAACCGGCTACGGCTCTTTGGTAGACAGCATCGAAGCGAAAAAAGAAGTGACCAAGGAAGACGAAGCCACTTTGCAAGAAGCAATCAAAGCCTACAAACAAAACTCTGCGTTTTAATTCGTACAGGATGTAAGCCATGCCCAGCATGAAAGAAATTCGCGGCAAGATCAAGAGTGTACAAAATACGCGCAAGATCACCAAAGCCATGGAAATGGTCGCCGCTTCAAAAATGCGAAAAGCGCAAGACCGTATGCGTATGGCTCGTCCATACGCAGACAAAGTGCGCAATATCGCCGCACACATGAGTGCTGCCAACTCTGAGTATCAGCATCCGTTTTTGACCGCGCGTGATCAGGTGAAAAACGTCGGCATGATTTTGGTAACGACAGACAAAGGTTTGTGCGGTGGTTTGAATACCAATATTTTGCGCGCAGCCACCACTCAAATGAAGGAGTGGACGGATGCCGGTGTTGGTGTGCAAATGACTGCGATTGGTAACAAAGGTCTCGGCTTTTTGAATCGAATCGGAGCGAAAGTCGTATCTGAAAGCGTTCATATCGGCGACGTGCCGCACATGGACGAGCTGATCGGTGCGGTAAAAGTTCAAGTGGATGCCTATTTGGCGGGTGAGATTGATGCGGTTTACCTCGCATACAGTCAATTCGTCAACACCATGAAGCAAGAGCCGGTGATTGCTCAATTGATTCCTTTGTCCAAAGCCACTTTGGCACAAAGTGAAGAAGAGAAAAAAGCTTACTCTTGGGACTACATTTACGAGCCGTCTGCGGATACTGTGGTAGACGAATTGCTGGTTCGCTATGTAGAAGCTTTGGTGTATCAAGCGGTCGCTGAAAATATCGCGTCTGAACAGTCTGCTCGTATGGTGGCGATGAAAGCCGCCTCGGATAATGCGAAGAACGTGATTGGCGAATTGCAGTTGGTATACAACAAGTCGCGCCAAGCGGCGATTACCAAAGAGTTGTCGGAAATCGTTGGTGGCGCGGCCGCGGTGTAATACACCGCTGGGACTGTTGAATGCTATACCCAAAAGTCCTGCAAGCAGTATTAAAACTCGCGTTGATGGCGGGACTTATGTGGAATGTGAGCGCCTGCCATCGAGCGGAGCAACAGGGTTCAAATAGTCAAGCGGCATTGGAGCAAATTTCTGAATGTCGCGATTGGCTAAAAACCTTGGAATCATGCCCAGTACAACGCGATGCGAGCGATCGAGCACACATGATCGCAGTCCTGCGAGAGCAGATGAACGGTTTGTCTGAGCAAGATAAACGGAAAAGATGCCAGGAACTTCAGCGTTTTTGGCAGGTAGCATGTGGTGTGACACCGAAGCACTAATGGTATAGGTGGATGTCACGGGAATTTTAGTTAATTCATGATTGAGAGTGAAATAATGGTAGAAGGTAAAATCGTTCAGTGTATTGGTGCGGTAATTGACGTTGAATTTCCGCGTGATAACATGCCGAAAATTTATGACGCACTGGTCATGG
>CAYPYQ010000340.1:0-2502 GCA_964414735.1 uncultured Hydromonas sp. | reverse complement strand
CATGCGGTGACGATGATGAAGTGCAGTTGTACATGGGCGTGCGGATAGACGTGCTCGATGGTACGCCACGGCGTGCCGTTGCGGATGGTGATGCCGAGCTCTTCGATCAGCTCGCGTCGCAGCGCTTGAAAATGTGTTTCGCCAGTTTCGATTTTGCCGCCGGGGAATTCCCAGTAGCCCGCCATGGGTTTGCCTTCGGGGCGCTGGGCGAATAGGTATTCGTCCGCAGCGTTGCGCAGTACGCCGACCACGACGTGGGTGATTTTGGGTTGTGTGTCCATATAAATTTGCGTGCTTTCTCTGAGTATTTTCTTTCTGTCATTCCCGCGCGGGAGAGAATGAGATGCTGTTCATAAAGCCCTCTTACCTTGCCCCTCTCTCGTAAACGGGCGAGGGGTAAAAACACCGGTTGGTCAGCGATCTGTCATGCCACTTGCGCAGAATGAGCGCTTTTAAAATCGCCGCACCGTCCTGAGCTTTACTTTACTTTTAATCGCTGCTGTCCGACCCATTGTCGTGCGAAATGCTGCGCAATGCGTGCGCTGCGCGAGCCTCGTTCTAATGTGAATTGCAGCGCAGCGGTGCGCATGTCATCAAATTCGGCATCGTTCGCAGGTGTGTAGCCGAGGCGGCGCACGGCGGTATCGACGATGGTGAGGTAGTCGTCTTGCTTGAACGGGTAGAAGCTGAGCCACAGCCCGAAGCGTTCGGACAGGGCAATTTTTTCCTCCACCGTTTCGGATGGATGCAGTTCGTGATCGGACGGATGGCTGTAGCCGACGTTGTCGGTGTCGTATTCGGTGACCATGTGGCGGCGGTTGGAGGTGGCGTAGACCAATACGTTTTCCGCGTAGCCGTTGAACGAGCCATCCAAGATGGTTTTCAGTGCTTTGTAGCCGGAATCCTGCGCGTCAAAGGTGAGATCGTCGCAAAACACGATGTATCGCTCGCTACGCGCCCGCACGAGATCGACGATTTCAGGCAGATGATGCAGATCGAGGCGATCGACCTCGATCACGCGCAGCCCTTGCGCGGCAAAACGAGCCAAGCACGCGCGTACCAGCGAGGATTTACCAGTGCCGCGTGCGCCGGTGAGCAGCACGTGATTGGCAGGCAGGCCGCGCACGAATTGCTCGGTGTTGTCCAATACCGCCTGTTTTTGCCGGTCAATCGAGAGCAGATCGTCCAGCTCCTGCAAACGTGGGTGGTGCAACGCTTGTAAAAATCCGCGCCCGTGCCGCACCTGCCAGATGTAGGCGTGTGCATTCCAATCCACCTGCTGCGCGGTTTGCGGTAGCAGCAATTGGGTGCGTTCGAGCGTGTTGGAGAGTTGCGCGAGGGTGGTTTTAAACAGACTGGAGGACATGGGTTAGATCACCACGGTTAGGTAAATATAAATAGAGTACAGTATGCCGATCCACAGGAATCCAAACAATGCAATCCAGATGTAGTTAGCGGTGCTTAACTCACTGTTTCGTGTGCCGTCGGGGTCGTCGTCGGCCACATTTGCAGCTTTTTGTGCTTGCGCAAAGCCCCAAGCCAAAATAGGCATCAGAATTAAACTGAGAAAGTCCAATGCAATGAATTCATCGGTTTTATTACTGATTTTGTCTGCGGCGTTGCTGATTAAAGAGACGATGACCAGTATGGTTGCCAATGTCATAGGCGATATTGGCCATTTAAAGCTTTTTGACTTGCTGACCAAGGTTCGTTCGATTTCACGAAATAAATCGTGCGTGAAGAAAACCAAAAAAATTGAGCGGGGAATCGGCCAGATATCTGAGTGTTTGAAGGTTTTGATTGCTTGCCAATGGCGGTAAAACCAGTAAACAATATAAAGACCTAAAGTACCAAAAAACAGAGCATAGAATTTTCTCAGACCAACAACATAGAACTTGGATGCGGCGTGTGTCTGTGCTGTTGCATCTATTTCTGAGGGTTCATTCCCAGTGTTGGGGGTGTCTAAGTTCAATTGATACATGCCCGCTCCTAAAGTGTTGGGTGCTGACTTAAGATCGGTAATCCGCATTGATGCTCACATACGCATGCGACAGATCGCAGGTCCACACGGTGGTTTTCTCCGAGCCGCGATTGAGTACGATGCGCACGGTGATTTCGGCTTGGTTCATGACCGCTTGGCCTTGCTCCTCGGTGTAGTTCGGGTGGCGGCCACCGGCGGTGGCGACATGCACGTCGCCGAGGTAGAGGTCGATGGCGTTGACGTCCAAATCTTTCACACCCGCGTAGCCAATCGCCGCGAGGATGCGCCCGAGATTTGGATCGCTGGCGAAAAAGGCGGTTTTGACCAACGGCGAATGCGCCACGCTATAGGCAATGCGTTTGGCTTCCGCGAGGTTTTCAGCGCGCTCCACGATGACGCTGATGAATTTGGTCGCGCCTTCGCCGTCGCGTACGATGAGTTGGGCGAGTTCTTGCGCCACTGCGACGAGTGCTGCTTCGAGCTGGGCGAATTCAATCGTGCCTGCTGCGCAGTTCACACCG
>CAYPYQ010000339.1:0-4396 GCA_964414735.1 uncultured Hydromonas sp. | reverse complement strand
CGCCCGAGCGTCCGTTCCCCTTGTGGGCGAACGGTGCTGGCTTGGTTTCACTCACCCGCACGAAAAACGAACTGTCGATCGTCTGCGAGCAGTCGCGCGTGCCGCATTCGGTTCAATCATCCACCGACTGGATTGGTTTTCGTCTCGAAGACTCATTTGGCTTGGATGAGCCGGGGGTGGTGTTGTCGATCATTCGCCCGCTGTCTGAAAACGGCATCGGTGTATTTATGATTTCGACCTATGACGGCGACCACTTGCTGATCCACCACAAGGATTTGACACTTTCCATCAACCTGCTCACCGAAGCGGGGCATGTCGTTAAGGACGCATAATCCCTACGCCACACCCAAATCCTTCACCGCCTGCATCACAATGTAGGTGGAGGTGTGGCGCACATACGGCAAACTGGAAATGCGCTCAGCGAGAATATGCCGGTAGCTGTTCATATCTCGGCTGCGAACCTTAAGCAAATAGTCAAAATTTGACGCGACCATGTGACACTCCTCGATTTCGTCGATTTTCTGCGCCGCTTGGTTGAACTCTTGCAACGCTGCCGCGCTGGTATTGCTCAAAGTCACCTGCACAAACGCCAGATTCTCCCCCATCAGCTGACCATTATCAATCACCGCGCCAAAATAGCGAATCACACCTTTGTGCATCAGCCGCTCCACCCGCGCCTGCGTCGCCGTGGGCGATAGCCCGACACGCTCGGCCAAGCGCGTATTGGCAATGCGCGCATCATGTCGCAAAATATCGATGATCTGAAAATCAATCTTGTCAAATTCACTATGGATGTCATTATTCATAATCAATTCAAATAATAATTTGGATAATTATTAATAATTTAACCACAAAATACTTATTTTTTGGTGAATTTATTATAGCCAAAAGTTTAAACTGCCGGCAGCACGATAATTACATAGGAGTTCAAAATGACCCACATCACATTCACAGCAACGCCTCAGCAAACCTATCACGACCTGCTGCACGCCGACTATCGCAACGAACCATTACTGGTGCGTGAACGCATCACCCAACTGGGTTGGAACAACATGGCACGCGAGCAAGTCTCCGATCACGCCGCCGAGCTGGTACACGCCGTGCGCAACATCAAAACGCCGAACTGGATGCAAGCGATGCTGAACGAATATCAGCTCTCCAATCCCGAAGGCTTGGCGCTGATGAGCTTGGCCGAAGCGGTTTTGCGCGTACCCGATGTCAGCACCCGCATGGCACTGCTCGAAGACAAAATCACCGACAAAGACTGGTCCGCGCACAAAAGCCAATCCGACAGCACGGTGGTGAACGCCGCCACGCGCGGCCTGATCCTGCTCGAACAAGTACTGGACGAGCAGCGCAGTGCGAGCGTCATTGGCACGCTCAAAAGCCTGATGCGCCGCGTGGGCGAGCCGGTGATTGACAAAATCCTCGCGCAAATTTTAAAACAACTCGGCGGACAATTCGTTCTCGGCCAAAGCATTGAAAACGCCTTGGACAATGCCAATTTGCTGCAAGAAAAAGGCTACACCTACTCCTACGACATGCTCGGCGAAGGCGCGAAAACCAAAGAAGACGCACAGCGCTATTGGCAATCCTACCGTGACGCGATCATCAGCATCGGCCAGCACTGCAAACGCGAAGACATCGCCGAAAACCCAGGGATCTCAATCAAACTGTCCGCGCTGCACCCACGCTATGAAGTCGCGCAAACCGAAACCGTGATGGCCGAATTGCTGCCAGAGGTACTCAAACTCGCGCATCTCGCAGCTGATTTCAATATGGGCTTAAACATCGACGCGGAAGAAGCCGAACGACTCGAATTATCCATGCTCATCATCGAGCAAATCATGCGCGACGAATCGCTCAAAGACTGGAAAGGTCTGGGCATCGTGGTACAAAGCTATATGCCACGCGCACCGTATGTGCTCAAACACCTGTACGCCATGGCGCAAACCTACGATCGTAAAATCATGGTGCGTCTGGTCAAAGGCGCGTATTGGGACGCAGAAATCAAACGCGCACAAGTCATGGGGCTGGACACCTTCCCCGTGTTCACACGCAAAGCCTTCACCGACGTATCGTATCTGGCCTGTGCGCGCCTGCTGTTGTCCATGAACGACCGCATTTATGCACAGTTCGCAACACACAACGCCCACACCGTCAGCGCAATTTTGCACCTGATTAACGAGCAAGAACACTTCATCAACTACGAATTCCAACGCCTGCACGGTATGGGAGAAGCGCTGCATGAAATTGCGAAAAATCAAAATCTCTACCGCTGCCGCATCTACGCACCGGTGGGCCAACACCACGACCTGCTGTCGTATCTGGTGCGTCGCCTGCTGGAAAACGGCGCGAACGGCTCGTTCGTACATCAAATCGCCAACCTCGACATTCCGGCGGTGGACGTTGCCGCCGATCCGATCACGCGCGCCGAAACCATTTTGAACGACGAACGTCTGCTCAATGAAACCGCCGTGCGCCCTGCGGCTCAACTGTTCAGCCATCGCAAAAATTCGCGCGGCTTCGACTTGAGCCAACGCATCGTTTTGGACAAACTCTACGGCGAGCGCGCTCAATACTGGGCGCAACGCCCAGCCACCGACACCGGCACCGGAGAACAATGGCTGCTCAGTCACAACCCAGCGAATACCGCCGACATCGTGGGTCGTGTCGCGATGACCGCAGCGAGCGAAGTGGACGGCCTGATGCAACGCGCCCAAGCCGCACAAAAACCATGGGAACAACGCCCAGCGACCGAACGTGCCGAAACTATCGAGCGCGTCGCGCAACTGTTCGAGCAACACCACACCGAGCTGATGGCGCTGCTCACGCGCGAAGCGGGCAAATCATGGGCCGATGCAGTTGCCGAGCTGCGCGAAGCCGTCGACTTCTGCTACTACTACGCCGAACAAGCACGCCAGCACTACGCACAAAACCAACTCGAATCTCGCGGCGTGATCGTCTGTATCTCCCCGTGGAACTTCCCACTGGCGATTTTTGCCGGACAAATCGTCGCCAGCCTCGTCATGGGCAACGCCGTGATTGCCAAACCGGCTGAGCTGACCCCATTGGTCGCCGAGCGCGCCGTACAATTGATGCACGCAGCAGGCGTGCCGCAAGACGTATTGATCCTCGCGCAAGGTCGCGGCGCCGACATCGGCGCAGCACTTACCTCGCATCCAGCCGTCTCTGGTGTATGCTTTACCGGCTCCATGCCGACTGCACAACGCATTCACCGCGCCTTGGCCGCGCACACCGCGCCAAGCTCACTGCTGATCGCAGAAACCGGCGGCCTGAACGCCATGATCGTCGACTCCACCGCCCTACCTGAGCAGGCCGTGCGCGACATCATCAACAGTGGCTTCCAAAGCGCGGGACAACGCTGCTCCGCACTGCGTATGCTGTACGTACAAAAAGACATCGCCGACAAACTCCTGACCATGCTACAAGGCGCGATGGACTGCCTCGTCATCGGCGATCCGGCAGACCTATCCACCGACGTCGGCCCAGTGATTGACGAAGTCGCACAGAAAAAACTGCAAAGCTACATTGACCGTCGCGCAGCAGACGGCCAAATCATCCATCAAAAACCCGTTCCGACTGAGCTCGCCGCTCGTGGTCATTTCATCGCGCCGACCTTGGTTCGCGTGAACGGCATTGCCGATCTGGGTGAAGAAATGTTCGGTCCGATCGTGCATTTTGCGACTTTCGAAGCGCATGATCTGGACAAGATTCTGGACGATATCCACGCGCAGAACTACGGTTTGACACTCGGCCTGCACACCCGTATCGAACGTCGCGCGCACGACTTGAGCGCACGCGCCCACGTGGGCAATATTTACGTGAACCGCAACCAAATTGGCGCGGTGGTCGGCTGCCAACCGTTCGGCGGCTGCGGCCTGTCCGGCACCGGCCCGAAAGCCGGTGGCCCGCTGTACCTGACCGCGCTGGCACACGTGCATGCGGATGACAACGCTGCTTTCACCGAAACATTGGCGGCACGCCTGCTGCCGTGGGAAGGTGAATCGCTCGACAGCCCGACCGGCGAACGCAATCTCTATCGCATTCGTGGTCGTGGCGAGGTGCTGTGTCTGGGTCCGACGATCAAGGACGTGGAGCAGCAAATCGTTTTGACCGCAGCGACGCATAACCGCGCGATTGTGCCGCATTTGATGCTGGAAGAGGCGCTCAAGGATGCACCGGAATTGGCGCGCTATACCCGCGCGTCGAAAGAGTTGAGCGACGCGAGCATTGCCGCGTTTTATGATTTCAATGCCGTGGCGTATTTTGCCGATGATGCGCGCGCGCGTGAAATCCGCGACCATTTGGCACAGCTGGACGGCGAAATCATTCCACTGATTTCATCGAACACCAGCCTGTACAACTGGGTGCA
>CAYPYQ010000338.1:0-1934 GCA_964414735.1 uncultured Hydromonas sp. | reverse complement strand
AGGGCGTTACCGTCAGTTTCACCAATTGAGCGTGGAGGCGCTGGGCTATGCGGGCGCGGACATGGATGCCGAGCTGATCGTGATGCTGCGTGATTTGTGGGATGATTTGGGTCTGAACGTGCGTTTGGAGATCAATACCTTGGGTGTGGCGAGCGAACGCGCGGCGCATCGTGAGGCACTGATCGCGTATTTTGAGGCGAACAAAGAGCTGCTGGATGAGGAAGCGCAACGCCGTTTGTACAGTAATCCATTGCGTATTTTGGATACGAAAAATCCGGCGATGCAGGATTTGGTGAATCACGCGCCGAAGCTGACCGATCATCTGGGCGAAGCGTCGCGTGCGCATTTTGCCAAGGTGCAGCGTTTGCTCTCGGACGTGGACGTGGCGTTTACGGTCAATTCACGCTTGGTGCGCGGTTTGGATTACTATTCGCACACGGTGTTTGAGTGGATCAGCACGGATTTGGGTTCGCAAGGTACGGTCTGCGGCGGTGGTCGCTACGATGGCTTGTTTGAAATTTTGGGTGGCAAGGCAACACCGGCGGTGGGCTTTGGCATGGGGCTGGAGCGTTTGTTGCTGTTGACGCAAGATGTGATTTCCAAGGAAGTCGATGTCGGCTGCGATGTGTACGTGGTGCATCAGGGCGAGGCGGCAGAGCGCGTGGCGTTTGGCGTGGCCTCGCATTTGCGTCAGGTTGGCTTGGACGTGGTGCTGCACTGTGCGAGCGCAGACGGCGCGGGTAGCTTTAAATCACAGATGAAAAAGGCCGATGCGGCGCAGGCGAATTACGCCTTGATCATCGGCGATGATGAGGTGAACAACGGCACGCTGACGATTAAACATTTGCGCGGTGATTTGAATCATCCGCAGCAGGTGACTGTGCCATCGGCTGAGGCTGCGCAGTGGCTGCTGCAAGCAATCGCAGGTACATTTGACGAATAATATTAAGCAATATCAGAGGAAAACATGGCATACGATTTGGAAGAACAAGAGCAGATAGCGCAGTTAAAAGCCTTTTGGGAAAAATGGGGTACGCTGGTCAGCGGTGTGGCTGTGGTGGCTTTGCTCGCCTATGCCGGTTGGCAGGGTTACGGCTGGTATCAAAAGCGCCAAGTGACGCAGGCCGAGGCGGCGTTTGCTTCGTTCAACAGCTCGATTCAGAATAAAGATGCGGATGCGGCGGCGAAGTTAGTCGGTTTGCAAGGCGCATTTGGCAAAACCAATTATGCAGCTTTGGCGAGCTTGCAGATGGCGGCGGTTTTGGCCACCGATAGTAAATACGATCAAGCGCAAGCACCGTTGCAATGGGTGATTGAGCATGGTCAACCGGAAAATCAAGGCGCGGCACGCTTGCGTCTGGCGGACATTCAGATGCAGTTGAAGCAGCAGGATGTGGCGTTGAAAACCTTGGATACGCCGGTGGCGCACTATGCTACCGCTTTTACCGCGAAAAAAGCCGATATCTATATGATGGTCGGTGATACCGCTAAAGCGCGCGAAGTGCTCAATGGGGCATTGACCGAGGCCAAAAAATCCGTACCGGCGGATGTGCTGACGGTCGAAGCGCTGGAAGCAAAGTTGAAATTATTACCGCAGTAATCGGTGATATTAAATCAGTAACGTATTAGGAATACATGAAACCTGTCATCGCCTTGGTGGGCCGTCCGAATGTCGGCAAATCCACATTGTTTAACCGCCTGACCCGCTCGCGCGACGCGATCGTCGCCGATTATGCGGGGCTGACGCGCGACCGCCACTACGGTGAGGGACGCATGGGCGATCGTCCGTTTTTGGTGATTGATACCGGTGGCTTTGAGCCGGTGGCCAAAGAAGGGATTTATCATGAGATGGCCAAGCAAACCCGCCAAGCGATTGATGAAGCCGACTTGGTGGTATTTTTGGTCGATGGGCGTGCGGGTTTGAATGCGCACGA
>CAYPYQ010000337.1:0-2249 GCA_964414735.1 uncultured Hydromonas sp. | reverse complement strand
GATTCCGGCAACTTTGGGTAATATTGTCGGCGGAGCGGTTTTGGTCGGGATGTTGATGTATCGTCTGGAGCGCCATACGCTGCCGACTCAGGAAGAAAAAACTCAACCCGAAGCAGCGCATGCGCCCATTTCAACGACATCGACGACATCTACAAGGCCATCGGTGCTGTCGCACCGACCTCATTGATTAGACTGATTCGATCAGGCCAATCAATTTCTGAGTATCGACGCAGAATAAACGAATCCCCTCGGCCAATTTCTCATTGGCCATCGGATCGTTATTGAGCATCAGGCGGAAGTCCGATTCGGTCAAATTCAGCGCTTCGATGGTTTGCGCTTGCGCGTTTTCAGGATTCAAAGCCGCCGTGATCGATTCGTTCATGCCTTGCAGTTGTTTCAGCAAGTCAGGGCTGATGGTCAGCAGATCACAACCGGCCAGACCGATGATTTGCCCGATATTACGGAAACTTGCGCCCATGACTTGGGTTTTGATGCCGAATTTTTTGTAGTAGTTATAAATGGTGCGTACCGACTCTACGCCCGGATCATTGCTCATATCGTATTCAATGCCGGTTTGTTTTTTGTACCAGTCGTAAATACGCCCCACGAACGGTGAAATCAGCGTGACGTTCGCATTGGCGCAGGCCACGGCTTGCGCCAAGCTGAACATCAAAGTCAGATTGGTGTGAATACCTTGTGCCTCGAGGATTTTAGCCGCTTGAATGCCCTCCCAAGTTGCCGCGATTTTGATTAGAATGCGTTCGCGGTCTATGCCTTTTTCGGCAAACAGGGCGATGACTTTTTCTGCCTTTTCCACGGTCGCGGTGGTGTCAAACGATAAACGCGCGTCCACTTCGGCGGATACACGCCCCGGAATGATTTTCAAAATTTCGGAACCAAACGCGACCAGCACGTGGTTCATGATGTCGCCAACGGATTCGCCTTTATGCGCTTGCACAGTGGCATTGAACAGTGGCTGGTACTCAGGTTTTTGCACGGCTTTTAAAATCAGGGACGGATTGGTGGTCGCATCCTGTGGTAAAAACTGGGCGATGGACTGAAAATCGCCGGTATCGGCCACGACGGTGGTGTATTGTTTGAGCTGGTCTAAGGCGTTCATTATTTTTCTTTTCTTTGAAATGAAGGGAGGAACAGGTTAATAACAGGCTGATAAAAATATTTATCATTGGATTTTACTATATTGTTTCATAAGAACTTTAAATTTCTGTTAAAATCCCGCAGATTTAGTTTTGACAATTGAAAATAGACTGATTACATGACGATTTTTTGTGAATCCCCTCCTTTTTCGGCCAAAATAGCCGCCTGAACACAATCACTTAGTGATATGGATAGGGCGGTTTTTTTTCGCCTATGTTTATAGGTTGATAGAGCCGGTTGGGATGCGTAAGATTATAGGCGTTATGTATCAGTGAAACTTGTAGGTAAAAAGGAGCGAGCGTGTTACCGATTTTCTCTTCCCAGTTTCCAAAGGCGATTCTCGCATTGGCAGACGGCACGGTTTTTCAGGGGTATGGCATAGGTGCGACCGGCCATGTGGTGGCCGAAGTGGTGTTTAACACCGCGATCACCGGCTATCAAGAAATTTTGACCGACCCATCCTACACGGGGCAAATGGTTACATTGACCTATCCGCATATTGGTAATGTCGGTGTGAATGCCGAGGACGTGGAGGCGGATAAAGTTTATGCGGCCGGTTTGATCATCAAGGATCTGCCTGCCATCGTGTCGAACTTCCGCTCCGAGCAAAGCCTGTCGGATTATCTGAAAGCGAACAATGTCGTTGCCATCGCAGGCATCGACACCCGCGCGTTGACCCGTGTGCTGCGTGAAAAAGGGGCGCAGGGTGGCTGCATTCTGGTGGGCGACGATGTGGGACAAGCCAAAAAGCTCGCCGCAGGCTTTGGCGGCATGGCAGGGCAAGATTTGGCGAAGGTCGTGTCTACTAAAACTGCATACGAATGGACAGAAACCGAGTGGCAACTCGGCGAAGGTTTTGGCAAGCAAACCGAGCCGAAATTCAAGGTTGTGGCCTATGATTTCGGTGTGAAACGCAACATCCTGCGCATGCTCGCCGAGCGTGGCTGTGCGATTACCGTCGTACCGGCGCAGACGCCTGCCTCCGAAGTGTTGGCGATGAATCCGGACGGCGTGTTCCTCTCGAATGGTCCTGGCGATCCGGAGCCATGTGATTATGCGATTGCCGCGACGCGCGAATTTTTGGATAAAAA
>CAYPYQ010000336.1:0-2167 GCA_964414735.1 uncultured Hydromonas sp. | reverse complement strand
ATGATGTCGCGCTTTTGATATTTCAATTTGGCGGGAATTTGTGACAAGCCAGTGCCACTGTTGGAGGGCTTGAATTCTTCGCCAACGTAAGGATGCCAATCGACTTGATGATCGTATTTGTCTGCCAACTCATTAACATGCGTACTGGCGAAGTAACCATATGGCGAAGTAAAATCAAAGTAAAAATCAATACGCTTGCTCATAAAACTCCCGTTTTTATTTATTTAAATTCAAATGGTTAATTTAAATATCTCAAGTTGAATGTTAATAATCTATATTGTGATTTAATGCAACAACTTCGGCATTTCATCGGCCAATTTGTTGTTATCCAGCGCCACGCTGGCATGGAATAAAGCCACGCGCCAGCCATCGGCGTTTTTGGTGAAAACCAGTGTACTGTGCAAATTAAAATGCTGGACGATATCACCCGCGTTCAGAGCCAATTCGATATGCAGCAGTTGGTTGTGCACCGCTGTTTGGGTATTGTCCAAGCTATGATTGGCCAATACCTGCGGTTTGAATTGTCCAATCTCAAATAAGGTTCGCCAGATATCCGTCAATGCCAGATAACCTTGGGCATAGGGAAAATTCGGCAAAATGCAGATGGATGCGTCATCGTCACGCCACAGCGCCATCATGGCATCGACATCGCCTTGAGCCAGTGCGGCATAAAAAGCTTTTTCCAGTTCGGAGGCATTGGCATACATCGCCAGTACCGATTTGGACGGTTTGCGTTTAACCATTATCCGGCATCAATCAATGGTGTGCGACTTTTTCGCCGGCCTTCAGGCGATAGACCGTACCGCAGTATGGGCATTTGCCTTCGCCGTGCAGCAATTTGATGAATACGCGCGGATGGCTGCTCCACTGCGTCATGGACGGATTCGGGCAGTGTACAGGTAAATCGTTTGCAGATACTTCGATTACAGGTGCATTGGTGGTGCTCATAAAAACGTCCTTTTTAAATAGTGTGTCATCAAAAGAAAAATACTCAAACTCAAATGTAATTGGAAACTTCGATCAAATTATCATCGGGATCACGAAAATAAACTGACAGAATCGGCCCCAATGCGCCTGTGCGCTGAACCGGGCCTTCTTCGATCGTCACGCCGTTGTGTTGCAGATGCGTGATCACAACCTCTATCGGTGTTTCGCTGATCAGACACAGATCAATTGCACCGGGGGTCGGCTGAGCGGCCTTTGGCTCGAATTCTTGTCCATATTGGTGTAAATTGAATTTCTGCTGCCCAAACTGAAGGGCTTTTCGTCCCGCGCCAAAGGTCACGACCGACATGCCCAAAACCTGCTCATAAAAGCGGCAAGTCAGATCCATATTGCGAACCGTCAGCACGAGATGATCCATGTGCACGATATTCATACGATTATTCCTTTGATTGAGCGCTCATCAGAGTAGTTGAACTTTGGCATTATATAACAAAGCACTGTTTTTGAACGTTATCCAAAGGCATATCATGAAAAAATCACTGATCAATCACTGATCGTATGTACGAATGATTACGGCATGGTGCACGTATTGTTATAATCGCTGCAAATATTTTTAGAATCGAGATCATGGCAAAACCAGCAAAAAACCAATACGTGTGCTCCGAATGCGGTGGCGTCTCGGCCAAATGGTCGGGGCAGTGCCCGAGCTGTCAGGCGTGGAATACGCTGATCGAAACCGCTGCCGAAAAACCGAGCCAAAATCGCTTCTCCGCGCTCGCACCCGCGTCGCCTGTGCAGGCACTCAAGCAAATCCAAGTGCAGGACGTGCCGCGGTTTTCCAGCGGCGTATCCGAGTTTGATCGCGTACTGGGTGGAGGCTTGGTGTCGGGTGGCGTGATTTTGATCGGTGGCGATCCGGGTATTGGCAAGTCTACCTTGCTGCTGCAATCACTCGCCAGTTTGTCTGAAACGCGTCAGGTGCTGTACATCAGCGGTGAGGAGTCGGGTGCACAGGTGGCTTTGCGCGCGCAACGACTGGATTTGGCCGATGCGCCGATGCAGTTTCAAGCGGAAATCAATTTGGACAGCATTATCAATACCTTGATGCAGCTTAAACCCGATGTCGCCGTCATTGACTCCATTCAAACCATTTACTCGGGCGAATTATCCTCCGCGCCCGGCTCGGTAGCGCAGGTGCGTGAATGCGCAGCGCAGCTCACGC
>CAYPYQ010000335.1:0-2132 GCA_964414735.1 uncultured Hydromonas sp. | reverse complement strand
ATCCGATGGTGTGGCCAACATGATTTCAGGGATGCAACGCATATAGGCGACATCATACGCACCGGCGTGTGTCGCGCCGTCTGCGCCGACCAAGCCCGCGCGATCCACCGCGAAGGTAACATCCAATTTTTGCAAAGCAATATCATGAATGATCTGATCGTACGCACGCTGCATGAAGGTGGAGTAAATCGCCAGTACCGGTTTCATATCATCGCATGCAATCCCCGCCGCAAAAGTAGCGGAATGCTGCTCGGCAATACCGACGTCGAAATAACGCGTCGGGAATTTCGCCTCAAACTCAACCAAGCCCGAGCCTTCGCGCATCGCGGGGGTAATGCCTACCAACTTGCTGTCGGCCTCGGCCATATCGCAAATCCAGCGACCAAACACTTGAGTGAAAGTTTGCTTGACCGGAGCATCTGGGGTTTCTATGCGCACGATGCCCAAGCTCGGATCGAATTTAGCCGGACCGTGGTAGGAAATCGGGTCTTCCTCAGCGTACGGATAGCCGTTGCCTTTTTTAGTAACCACATGCAGAAACTGCACGCCGTTGAGTTGTTTCAGATTGTTCAGCGTCGGAATCAACGAGTCCAGATCATGCCCGTCAATCGGGCCGATGTAGTTCAAGCCAAATGCTTCAAACATGGTCGCGGGTACAAACATACCCTTGGTGTGCTCTTCAAAACGGCGAGCAAACTCGAGCACCCCGGGCGCACCTTGCAGCATATGTCTGAGTTTCTGGCGCGCACCCGATACCAGCGGACCACTCATGATTTTGGCCAAATGGCGATTGAGCGCACCGACCGGCGGTGAAATCGACATATCGTTGTCATTCAAAATCACGATCAGATTGATGTTATCGGTCACGCCGGCGTTGTTCATTGCTTCAAATGCCATGCCGCCGGTGAGCGCACCGTCACCGATCACGGCAATGTGCTGACGATCCTTCAAACCCAGTTCGCGTGCCGCCACCGCCATACCCAAGGCAGCGGAAATACTGGTGGACGAGTGCCCCGTGCCGAAGGTGTCATACTCGGATTCAGAGCGTTTCGGAAAGCCGGAAATCCCATCCAACTGACGCAAATGAGCCATTTGCTCACGTCGTCCGGTGATGATTTTGTGACCGTAACTTTGATGACCGACATCCCAGACGATTTTATCATCCGGCGTGTTGAACACATGGTGCAGTGCAACGGTCAACTCAACCGTCCCCAAGTTGGACGACAAATGCCCGCCGGTCTGTGCGACCGATTGCAGGATAAAATTACGCAATTCTTCTGACAGCTGCCCGAGCTGCTCGCGTGAAAACGCGCGAATATCGGCAGGAGAGTTCACCGTAGACAAAAGCGGGAAAGATTGTGCTGTGCTCATAGTCAATTGTTTAAATAATCTTTGTGTGGCTTAAAATAATCGTTCGTGACAATACGCGGTCAAATCGGCCAAGCATTGTACGCCTCGTGTGTATTCAGGTGCGGTATGGATCTGATTCAAATGTTGCAATGCGTCTGTGTACAGTTGCTGTGCATGCGCGCGCGCACCCTCAATGCCCATGGCCTGCACATACGTCGGTTTATTCGCATCCGCGTCTTTACCTGCGGTTTTGCCCAGCGTAGCGGTGTCCTGCGAGGCGTCCAAAATATCATCGACCACTTGGAACAGCAGCCCCAAATCCTCGGCAAAGCGCGACAGATGCTCGGCCTGATCGGCAGACAAAGTGGTTTTGCCACACATCGCGCCCATCATCACACTGGCGCGCAGCAACGCGCCGGTTTTTAAATGATGCATGGTCTGCATGGTTTCAGCCGCCATGGCCTGACCGACATGATGGCAATCAATCGCCTGACCACCCGCCATACCCACCACACCAGAAGCCTGCGCCAATGCGCGGACCAGCTCAACCTGTTTGCTCGCAGAAATCGCCTCGGTCAACCATGCCTGAGTCAGCACGTCAAACGCCAGCGTCTGCAACGCATCACCGGCCAACAACGCCTGCGCCTCGCCATACACGATGTGCACGGTCGGCTGCCCGCGACGCAAATCATCGTCGTCCATACACGGTAAATCATCGTGAATCAGCGAGTAGGCATGGATGTACTCCAGCGCCACCGCAATCTGCATGGCAACCATATGCG
>CAYPYQ010000334.1:0-1575 GCA_964414735.1 uncultured Hydromonas sp. | reverse complement strand
CCCCGCGGTCATTGCCTACAACCGCTTCAGTGCCCGCGTAGCCATTTTGAGCACACGCTATTACGGCTTTGGCAACGAGCTGCAGGCGCGCCTGCACCGCAAGCTGCACGCAGCCAGCAGCTACGTCAGCGCGGTTGCCTGAGGAGTTCGTCATGCGCAAGCCGATGCACAAGCATGCCCCCAAGGCCGAGATGAACGTGGTGCCTTACATCGACGTGATGCTGGTACTGCTGGTGATTTTCATGGTGGTCGCGCCGATGATACAGACCAAGGTTTTAAACCTACCATCGGTCGCCAAAGCCACCGCCGCGCAGGAACCGCCGCTGATCGTGGAAATGGACGCGCAAGGCATGCTAAAAATGGGCAATGCCAATAATGCGCAACAGTTCACCGACACCGCACAACTCATCGGTGCGCTGCAACAATCCCTGCGCAGCAAACCGCAGCCAGTGGTATTGGCCGCCGACAAAGCGGTGGCCTACGGCGACGTGATGCGCGTCATGGATGCGCTCAAATCCGCACAGATCGAGCGTGTCGGCCTACTGCTGAAACAATCCGATGCTGCCAAAGCAGCGCAATAATATTTTTTACTCCTCACGGTTTGCCTATGTATTTGAGCCACAGCCCGAATTCCACTACAACCTTGCATAAGCCCGCCGCGCTTGCGACGCTGCTGGTGCACGCGTGCGTACTGGGGCTGCTGTGGTGGGGCGCGCGCTGGTTCGCACCGCAGCCAACCGAAGTGGAGCTGTGGGATGCCGGGAGTCTGGGCGGTGGCACGGTCACCAATCAAGAGGCCGCAGCACCCGCAGCAACCCCGACGCCTACGGCACCTGCACCAGCCGTTGTGGATACGCCCACATCGCCAGCACCCAGCGTGAATGAGCCGCCACCAGCCATGAAACCGGATATCGCTGCACCCACATCCAAGCCTACGCCAACACCCAAACCACAAACGCAGCCACAACCCAGCACGACCAAGCCAAATACCGCTCAACCGAGTGCCAATACAGCGCGTAACGATGTCCTCGCACAAGCACGCACGGGCACAGCGACTGGGGCGGGCTCGGGCACAGGCAGTGGTTCTGCGGCAGGTAGCGGCAATGCAAACTACGCGGGCTACGTGAGCAAAGTGAAATCCATGATTGAAAACCGTGGCCGTAACCAAGGTTTATCCGGCATCGCTGGTCGTGTGAGTTTCCGTGTCGCACCGAACGGCGCGGTGACCAGTGTTTCGGTGTCCGGCATGCCGCCGGACAAAGCGGAAACGCTCAAACGCGTAATTTCCGGCATGGTACTGCCGCGAGATGATGGCGTGATCCCGCAGCCGGTTTTGAGTGGCGGCATGAGTTTCAGTGTCCGTATTTAATATGAATGTTCAAGCGAAACGGTATTGAACCCAGCGATTTGAATAGAAGGAGAAATACAGATGAATTTGATCCAAACATCCACATCACCGCCACGCGCTGCTGCTCGCACCGCGCGCTCCGTCTGGCAAACACTGTATCAAAGTTATTTGACTTTGCTGTGCATGTGCGTGCTGGCGCTCGGTTTCGCGAGCAACGCCCGCGCGCA
>CAYPYQ010000333.1:0-2333 GCA_964414735.1 uncultured Hydromonas sp. | reverse complement strand
GCTTCGCGCCACATCATCTGCTGCATCAAGAAAGCCGGTGGCAGCGCCACACGCGCCTCATGCTCGGCCAGCTCCGGTGCGTGCAATTGCAGCAAGTAATGCGCACGTGACACAGGTGATTTGAGCGCATCAAAAGCTTCGTTGGCAAAGGTTGCCCATTGCAAAGCCATGCGCTGCTCCACCGCGCTTTTATTCGCAAATTGGTCGGGATGCACGCGCGCGATTACCGCCCGATGACGTGCAGTCAAGTCATTCACATCCAGGTCAAACGATACGGGTAATTGAAATAATTCAAAGTAGTTTTGTTTCATCAGGTCGAAAGCACCGCGTACGTGCGTCTAGTATCTAGTATTTAATAATAAGTGCCAAACCAGCGGCGGGTTCGTCGTTGATAAACCGCATAATCCGTGCCAAAGCCGGTGCGTATGATTTTTTCCTCACGCGGGATGACGTAAAAATCCATCACCACAAAATAAATTAGCGTGAAGATCAACAATCTCGGCTGCATCGCCATCAGCGGAATGGTGAACAGAATAAACAGCATACCGAGGTAAATCGGATTGCGCGTGTAACGGTAAATGCCACCGGTGACCAATCGTTGCGGCGTATGCCCTGGATGCAGTGTGGTTTTACGCCAGAGCAAAGACAGCGCGCCCAGCAACATGAGCAAAAAACCGATGGTAAATATCGCCAGCGCAACCAAACCGATCGGACGCGCCAGAATCCATGCGAACGACGGATAGCGGCCAAACACATATTGTCCGGCCAACAAGGCGAGCATCAAGAAAAATGGTTGAATATTCATAATGCGTTATTTTACCCCGTCCGTCGTACACCGTTGCATCATTTACCGTGGTTTGGAGAACCTTACACCACACGTTTAAATGGTAAACGACTCACCGCAGCCGCATTCGTCCTTGACGTTCGGATTGTTGAATTTAAAGCCTTCGTTCAATCCTTCGCGCACAAAGTCCAATTCCGTGCCATCGATGTATGGCAGGCTTTTCGGATCGACCAGCAGTTTCACGCCGAAGGATTCAAATACCTGATCATCGTTCTCCGCCGCATCGGCATATTCCAATTTATACGCCATGCCCGAGCAACCGGTGGTTTTCACGCCGAGACGCAAGCCCATGCCTTTGCCGCGTTTGGTCAAAAAATTTTGTACGTGCGTTGCCGCCGCTTGTGTCATGGTGACTGCCATGATGCACTCCATTTATTCCATTGATTCGTTAAATTAAGCTTGGTGTTTGGCTTTGTAATCCGCCACCGCCGCCTTGATCGCATCTTCGGCCAAAATCGAGCAGTGGATTTTCACCGGTGGCAAGGCCAATTCTTCCGCAATGTGCGAGTTTTTGATTTCCAAGGCTTGATCCACGGTTTTGCCTTTCACCCACTCGGTCACGAGTGAAGACGACGCAATCGCCGAGCCGCAGCCATAGGTTTTGAATTTCGCGTCTTCAATCACGCCTTGATCGTTCACCTTGATTTGCAACTTCATCACGTCGCCGCACGCCGGCGCACCCACCATGCCAGTGCCCACGCTGTCGTCGCCTTTGTCAAAAGCGCCGACATTGCGCGGATTTTCGTAGTGATCCATTAATTTATCTGAGTATGCCATTTTCAGCCTCCTGTTTTTAAACATCCACGGTTACACTACCGCAAATAAAATTTCAAAAAAATCCCGTATACCAATGCTGTCAACCCACATGAGATCAACAGCGACACCCAAAAATCCATCCCTTTTTGTAACAACACAGGCAAAGTTAAAAACAGTAACAGCGAAGGCAAAACCATCCAAAAAACTTCTTTTGACAGCGATGCCAGCAACTGCACGTCTTTGGTGTCCACATAAATCCAGATAAAGCTAAGCAGCGATATCAGCGGTAAAGATGCAAGCAACGCGCCCATCACGCTGCTGCGTTTACTGACCTCACTCACACCCACAATCAATAACGCGGAAACAATCACCTTAATCAAATATTGAGTCATAAAATCCGCGCCCTTTTTACTTTTAATGCGCCGCCCATTGAACCGTATTTAGGTCAATGCCGTCCTTGTACATTTCCCACAGCGGCGAGAGCTCACGCAGCTTGCCGATTTTTTCTTGCAACAGTTTCACGACCGCATCAATCTCGGTTTCGGTCGTAAAACGCCCCACCGTGAAGCGAATCGATGAGTGCGCCAGTTCATCCGAGCGACCCAAGGCACGCAATACATACGACGGCTCCAATGACGCAGAAGTACACGCCGAACCGGACGATACCGCAACGTCCTTGATCGCCATCATCAGCGATTCGCCTTCGACGAAGTTAAAGCTCACGTTCAAGTTG
>CAYPYQ010000332.1:0-1056 GCA_964414735.1 uncultured Hydromonas sp. | reverse complement strand
ACATTGGTCGCCTCCGAACCTGTTCCTGCGGTGGTCGGTACCGCCACCATCGGCATGCGTCGTTGCACGATATTTGCAGGATTTAGCAGATCGCTTACTTTTAAACTCGGATTCGCCGCAAGTACGGCAATCGCTTTGGCCGAGTCAATGGCCGAGCCGCCACCAATGGCTATCAGCGCATTGCTTGACGATTGTACGCAAGCCATCACACCGCGCTCCACCACATCGCTTTCCGGCTCGCCCACCGGCTGCTTGAATACGGTGTAGTGCAACTGTGCATGATCGAGTGAGCGGAACATCGGCGCAGCCAGCCCCAGACGCGCCACCACTTCGTCAATCACGATGAATACGCGCTGCGCCTTAAGCCCGATTAACAGTTCGCCAATGCAGCCAATGGCGCCCGCACCGATGTGTGTGTTCGGCGGCAAACTAAATTGCTTGACCGTCTGCGCGTTCATCAAATCAATGGTGCGGTACACCACCTGCTGCACCGCCTGCTCACTCAATGCTCCGTTGCGTTCACGCTCAGGGCTCATTTGACCCCTCCCTGCGCCACGCGATAGGCGGCGATGGCAAACGGCGTTAAGAAAATCGGATGTTCCGGCAATATGATGTCCAACTCAGGGAACTCTTCGGCGAACAACGCACCCACGCCCGCCAGCGAACACGAACCACCCGATAAATACAGGCTGTGCACATCATGCCCCTGTATGTGCGCCCGCACGATGTCGGTCATTTTTTCAAACACCGGTTTGACGATCGGCCAGACCTGTTTGCCTTTGGCTATTTTGAGTTGCTCTGCGTCTTCCAAGCTAATTTTTTCGCTACCCGCAATAGTCAAAGATACATGGCGACCGCCCGATGGCTCGTCTCCCGAGTACACCACCTGCCCTTTTTGCACCACGGCAATGCCCGTCGTGCCACCCCCGATGTCCACCACGGCGGCTTTGTCCAAATCCAGCACATGCGCCACGGCAGAAGGCTCGTCAATCACGGCGGAGACCTCTAAACCAGCGGCTTGCAAGACGTTGACCGAAATGCGCGGATCCGTACCGG
>CAYPYQ010000331.1:0-3045 GCA_964414735.1 uncultured Hydromonas sp. | reverse complement strand
TGACTGCGGGTAAATGCGCGCCGATCGGTACGCTGGTACAACCCATGATTAATTTGTAGCCATTTTGTTTGGCAAAATTTAGCGTGGCTTTCCACAGCATGAGCACCACTGCGCCGCTGCGATAGTCAGGATGCACACAGGCGCGTCCGACCTCCATCAGTGTGGCAGCTGCGTCTGATTGCAACAGGTCGGAGATGTCGAATTCTTGCTGGGAATACCAGCCAATTTTGGCGGCGACATCGGGGGTGATGATGCGATAGGTGCCGACCACATCGCCGCTACGTGTATCACGTACGTAGACGTGGCGGCTGTGTTCGTCGAATTGATCACGGTCTATGCCGTCTTCACCTTGTAATGTTACGCCCAGCTCGTCGGCAAAGACACGAAAGCGCAGACGTTGGACTTCTTCAATTTCAGCGGGACTCTGCGCCCAGTGAATGGAGAGTGGTTCTACATTATCACCGGTCACGGCTGGTTGTACGCTACTCGCAGGAACCAAGGTTCACTCCTCATTGAATGTTTTTTGGCTGTTTTTTTATATGTGTGATTCATCATGTTTTTTGAGTGCACCAGTTGGTTTTTTACGCGGCGCGCCAAATTAACCTGTATATTTTAGCAGTTCTGTCATGGGATTTTCTTAAATTTCACGCTTTTGTTTTTAATGACAGAATGTTTTTAAATAGAGTAAAGCGCTTTGAAAAGGCACTATGGTTTTTAAGCCATTGGTGTATCAGTAAAAATGGAGTGAACGAGATGCTTTGCCCTCATACGTCTGACATTTGAAATATAAAAACAGTTCAAAAGCAGCGAAAATCTCGCCGTAGAATTTGACAAAAACAGCCTTTCCCGATAGAGTTACGACACCTGCTGGGAGAGCATCGCGTTGTGTATTTTGAGTCCTCGTGATCGCCGAAGGTGTACCCCAAAAACTCTCAGGCAAAAGGACTGGCAGGCTCGAACCCAAACGGGTTGGAATAATTTCTGGAGAGCGTTTTCCGCCGCAGTACGGCAGCGAAAACCACCGAAGGGGCGCGCAAATCTTCGTATTTGCCATAATCTCTCAGGTATCAGGGACAGAATAGGGAACCATAGCGCAGTGGCGGTCAACCGTCGTTGCAAATGCTTGCTCACCTATTTTGGATGGATACCATGTCTACACTCAAACATACCCCGCTGCATGCCAAGCACATTGCCTCTGGTGCGCGTATGGTCGATTTTGGCGGCTGGGATATGCCTGTGAACTACGGCTCGCAAATCGAAGAACACCACGCCGTGCGCAAAGACGCAGGGATTTTCGATGTATCACACATGCGTGTGGTTGATATCAATGGCGATAAAGTGCGCGATTTTTTGCGTTATGTATTGGCCAACAATGTGGATAAACTGCAAACCTCCGGTAAAGCGCTGTATTCGTGCATGCTGCGTCCTGAGGGTGGCGTGATCGATGATCTGATTGTCTACTTTTTTACCGAAGATTACTTCCGTCTGGTGGTCAACGCCGGTACAGCGGACAAAGACATCGAGTGGCTGAATCAGCAAAATGCTGAAGGCGACTACGGTCTAACCATCACCCCACGTCCTGATATGGCGTTGATCGCAGTTCAGGGGCCGAATGCGCGCGCGAAGGCGTGGCACGCTCTGCCGTTTATCCAAGCCGCATCTGAATCACTTAAACCGTTCAACGCCGCATTTGTTGAAAACGATGGTGCGCAGTGGATGGTTGCCCGCACCGGCTACACCGGCGAAGATGGCTTTGAAATCGCTTTGCCGGCGAATTTGGTCGAAGTCACTTGGGACGCATTGATTGCTTCGGGTGTAAAACCCGCCGGTTTGGGCGCGCGCGATACCTTGCGCCTTGAGGCCGGCATGAACTTGTATGGCCAAGACATGGACGAATCGGTCAGCCCGCTGAATGCTGGCTTGGCATGGACGGTGGATCTGAAATCCGAGCGCGATTTCATTGGCAAAGCCGCACTGGTTAAAGATGGCGCTGCCGAGCAAGTGGTTGGCTTGATTTTGCTCGACAAAGGCGTTTTGCGTGCGCACCAAGTGGTCAATAGTTCACAGCACGGTACCGGCGAAATTACCAGTGGCACATTCAGCCCAACCATGCAACAATCCATCGCCATGGCGCGTGTACCGGTCGGTGTGGCCATCGGCGACGCCGTACAGGTTGAGATTCGCGACAAACAACTCAATGCCAAAGTCGTCAAGCTGCCGTTTGTACGCAATGGCGCGATTTTGGCAACTGTTTAAATTATTTTATTTTTTACCTCTTATCAGCCGTCACTGATTGATTGAATCAATCACTGAATCAAACCTACAGGAGAACAACATGACTTCACCCGCACAATTGAAATACGCATCCAGCCACGAATGGGTACAAGACCTGGGCGACGGCGTGTATGCCGTTGGCATTTCCAACCACGCGCAAGAAGCCTTGGGCGACATCGTGTTTTTGGAATTCCCTAAAGTCGGTCGCGTGGTCAAGGCCGAAGAAGCCGTCGCCGTGGTCGAATCGGTTAAAGCCGCGAGCGACATCTATGCACCGATCGCCGGTGAAATCGTAGAAACCAACGATGGCTTGGCCGACACGCCGGAGCAAGTAAACAGCGACGCATTCGGTAGCTGGATGTTCAAAATCAAAGCGGCGAATCCAGCAGACGTGGACGCATTACTGTCAGCAGAGCAATACGAAGCGGAAAACGCGTAATTAGAGTGGTCATTGCGGGCTTGACCCGCAATCTTCCAAATACGGAGCAATTTGGTTGCAAAGCGCCTATGTCTATATGATGAGTAATGCGCGCCACACGGTGCTGTATATCGGTGTGACCCATGATTTGATGCGTCGTGTGGCAGAGCATAAGGCTAAGATTCACACAGGATTTACCGAAAAATACAACGTGGATCGACTGGTGTATTTTGAAGCAACAGACGCTATGGCTGATGCGATTGCGCGAGAAAAACAGCTGAAAAATTGGCAACGCGCATGGAAAGATGACTTGGTTGCGACCCGCAATCCGAGTTGGCATGATTTGTCCGAAT
>CAYPYQ010000330.1:0-4299 GCA_964414735.1 uncultured Hydromonas sp. | reverse complement strand
CCACGATTGAACGAGCGTAGGAAATATGCTTTGAGCTTTTTGAATATCGCTGAACACAAAGACTAATTGGTCGATTTTTTCACTCGGTAAATCGCCAAAGGTACTGATCCAAGCCGCAACGGGGTGTTTGTCCTGAGGTTTGTATTCAATCACGATGGCCTTGTGCTGCGGGTGATCCACAAAGCTAAGGCTGTCTGTGTGATCGATCAATGTGCTATCCAGACCGTGTTTATTCAACCAAGTTTTCCAGTTAATGAGTGTGGGCTGGGTTTTCACCATGAGGTCCCATAATTTTTGTGATTGTTGATTCATATCTTTGCCCTGAGTTATTTAAATGTAACAGTTTTTATTTAAATTGCTGCACGTGATTTTACATAAAAAACATTATCTAAATCAGGCGGAATATTCAGGATGTTTTACCAGAATATATTATAAGTTTGATATATCTTTTCATTAAATCGTTATCACACAGGCGTATAATCCAAATAGCGTTTTGTCATATTGGACCGCGTTTAGGAGAGGAGAAAAACATGAGTTTTTTAACCAATTTAAGTGAAGGCACGCAATTTGCCATCCAATTAGTCGTTGTCTTGTTGTGTTTGTTCTACGGTGCGAAAAAGGGCGGGATTGCGCTGGGGCTGCTGGGTGGTATCGGTTTGTTCATGCTGGTGTTTTTATTCAAAATCCAGCCGGGTAAACCTGCCGTTGATGTGATGCTCACAATTTTGGCTGTAGTGGCGGCCAGTGCGACGTTGCAGGCCAGTGGTGGTTTGGATGTGATGTTGCAGATGGCGGAACGAGTGCTGCGTAGAAATCCTAAATACATCAGTATTCTCGCGCCATTTACCACATTTTTCCTAACGATGTTGTGCGGTACGGGGCATGTGGTATATACCATGTTGCCGATCATTTACGATATCGCGATTAAAAATAATATTCGTCCAGAGCGTCCTATGGCGGCCTCATCCATTGCGTCGCAAATCGGTATTATCGCCAGCCCTGTGTCTGTAGCGGTGGTGTCGTTAACTGCATTTTTGATGGGTGCGAGCACGAAATTGGATGGTTTTAACGGTTATCTGGATTTATTATCCGTTACTATTCCTGCTTCAATGATGGGTGTGCTGGCGATTGGGATTTTCAGCTGGTTCCGTGGTAAAGATTTGGACAAAGATCCGGTGTTTCAAGAGTACATTTCCAAACCGGAAAACCGCGAATACGTCTATGGTGATTCCACTACATTATTAGGTAAGGTGTTGCCGCGCGAAAGTTGGATCGCCATGTGGATTTTCTTGGGGGCAATCGTGCTCGTCGCTCTGCTCGGTGCATTTGAAAATCTGCGTCCTGGTTGGATGATCAAAGACAAAATGACGCGTTTGAATATGGTGAACGCCATTCAGATTTTTATGCTGTTGGCCGGTGCGCTGATGGTCATCTTTACCAAAATGGATGCGAGCAAAATCGGTAAAAATGAAATTTTCCGCAGCGGTATGATTGCGCTGGTGGCGGTGTTTGGTATTTCGTGGATGGCAGATTCGATGTTTGAAGTGCATACCCCAATGATTAAAGATATGCTCGGTGGTGTGGTGCAGCAACATCATTGGACTTATGCGTTGATGTTATTGATTATTTCTAAATTTGTAAACTCGCAAGCTGCAGCGATTGCCGCGTTTGTGCCATTGGCTCTGGGTATCGGTGTACCGCCGGGCGTGGTGGTCGCTTTTGCGCCAGCAGCGTATGGTTACTACATTTTGCCGACCTATCCGAGTGATTTGGCCGCGATTCAGTTTGATCGCAGCGGTACAACCCACATCGGTAAATTTGTGATTAATCACAGCTTTATCTTGCCAGGCTTGATCGGTGTGATTACTGCGTGTATTTTTGGTTATATTTTCGCCAGTATGCGTGGATTTGTTTAAATATTCTGTGTGCCCCTGTTCTTTAGGGGCACTGTTTAAATATGTTGTGCATTTAAATTGCGCACTAGAACGTGAGCGTTGTTGTGCGTTATTTCAACAAACTGATGGAGGGTTTGTTGGGGGCGGTTCTGCCATTCCTCTTGCTTGATGACTATTAACGGCTCCTGTGCGGTTTGCCAGTTCGGTTCATAGTTGATGTGTTCTTGTGTGTAAAAATTGCTTGAATAAGCGGGTTGAGTTGCATAGATCAAGGCTTGGTTTGCGTATTCAGGCTGTCGCTGGTAGGTCGCGATTAAGTTTTTATCGGAAATGAGATTCATCTTTTTCCATAAATAGGGCGTGACCATTAATATAGCAATAGGAAATATCGCGGTACTCAGTATGATTTTTCGCTGAGTAGTGTGTTTTTTTCGTTCAAACCAGACGCCGGCTAATAAAACGAATGGTGTGATCGCTGTCAAGGTGTAAGGTGCAATGATGTTTCGCGCCAAACTGAAAAAAGCCAAAGGTACCAACACAAAACACCACAAATATAATTTCAAGCGTTTATGGTGGGGTGTTGGTATACCCGATACCTGATCTGATTGCAGGCACGAATTTGTAGAATCAAATAAAGTCGGGTTCAAAGAAAATCGTTGGCGCAAAATGTTATGAGCCAAATGTTTGATCTCCACAATGAACACGCCAATCCAAGGCAGTATAGCGACTAACCAAAAAATCCAGATCATACCCCAAGGGACTTTATGCGCTGAGCCATAGCGGTCACCATTCCATCCCGGAATTAGAAAGCGGGAAAAGTGCTCGCCGATAATAAAATAGTTTAAAAAGCCAGGATAATGATGGTTGGCCAGCCAATACCAGCTGCTAAAAATACACAGACACGTTATTACTGCTGGCAGATGAAACAGCTGTTTCCATAGTTGCAGGCTTTTGCCTTCCAATAATCCGAAAATAACTAAGGGCAAGCCGATCAATACCCAAGTAGCCAAACCTTTGGTCAGTGCGGCCAGAGCAATGTTGATCCAAAAAATCCATTGCCAGAATTGAATTTTGGCTACCGACCGCTCGCTAACAGGATTGTGTAAGGAAAAAATTCTCCAAGCCGCCAGCATGCCCAAAGTCACTACGCACATTTGTGTTGCATCGGTCATGACGGCTCCGGCGCAAATGAAAAACATAGGGCTGATGCAGGCTGCCAGTACGATGAACAAGGGCTTTTTCAACCCCAAGTCCTTGCTTAAGCGCCAAGTGAACGCTAGGCTCAAAACACTCAGTATCAATGCGGGTAAGCGTGCAGAGAACTCGTTGGCGCCCAGAAGCAAAATGGATAGGGCATTGAGCCATGATGATAAAGGTGGTTTTGCAAAAAAAGCCGTACCCAAATTAACATGAGGCATGAGCCAAAAGCCGTTTTGCGCCGTTAAACGTGCGATTTCACCATAACGAGCTTCAGTGTTATCGGTCAGTGGTAATAACCACATCAAAAATAAACGAACACCAAGCGTCAGTATAATAATGAGCAGCATCAACCGGCGGTTACTTAACCACCTTAAGATGGTTTTTTTAGTAAAGAGCTTCATTATTGACATTGATCCTTCATTGGATTGAAAGCATTAACCGTTATAAAAATTTGGAAGGTATTTAATAGGCCAAGAGCCAATAAACCTCCCAGTTTGATAAGGTGAACATTGAATACAATACGGTACATTGAGCGCCAGTCTTCAGTGTACAATGCGGCGGTTAACAAATTCTTACACCGTAAAATGCATGATGTAACTCCCCTTCTGATGCACTACGCCGTGATTGGCAACCCGATCGCGCACAGCAAATCACCGCTCATCCACGCACAGTTTGCCGAGCAGTTCGGCATTGCGCTTCGCTATGAGCGTGTGCTTGCACCGATTGATGGTTTTGCCACCACCGTTGACGCGCTGTGCGCGCAGGATTTGCGTGGATGCAATGTCACCGTGCCATTCAAACTGGATGCGTTTGCCTATGCGAGCAAGCGCTCGGCGGATGTGCTGTGGGCGGGCGCGAGCAATACACTGAGCTTCGCTGACGGTCAAGTTAAAGCGGACAATACCGACGGCGTGGGTTTGGTGCGCGATATCACCCAGAATCTGGGCGTGGGTTTGCGAGGGAAAAACGTACTGCTGCTCGGCGCAGGCGGTGCGGCGCGCGGTGTGCTGCGCCCGATTTTGAATGAGTTGCCCGCTTGCATGGTGGTGAAAAATCGCAGCTTGGATAAAGCGCAAGCATGGCTGGCGGATATTCAAAAGAACGCTGATTTTGCCGAGGTTGTCGGCGCCTGCGATCTGCGTGTGTGTGCGTGGGCGGATGAGGCGGTGCAAACTTACGATGTCATCATCAACGCTACGGCCAG
>CAYPYQ010000329.1:0-1544 GCA_964414735.1 uncultured Hydromonas sp. | reverse complement strand
ACAGGGATGCCCATGTCGGCGATCAGTTGTACGAGCTTTTCACGCGTCGGTGGGTTTTGCAGGTATTCAATGACGGTCGGCTCGATACCTGTCGCGCGAATGATGGCGAGCGTATTGCGTGACGTGCCGCATTTGGGGTTGTGGTAAATGGTGACGGCGTGTTTGCTCATAGGGACTCCCAGTGGGCGATGAATATAAAAAGTAAGTGCTGCGATGAGTGCTCGTCGCTATTTTAGCTCATTCAAACGTATTCATGACAAAGATGAATGTGTCACGATTTGGTCATATCGGCACTTTACAATTCCAGTACTCAGATCATGGTTTTGCCATAGGGAGCAGAACTGGCGATCACTTCAGATTCTTACGGACACTTTATTTAGGGATTGGCTATGAAATCGTCACAACACGACACACCTCAAACCACGCGCCGCTCGGTACTCAAAGCTTTGGGCAGCGTGCCTTTATTGCCTTTGGGCGCAGCTTCGATTAATGCGATGTTGGCAGGCTATGCCAATCAGGCCAGTGCGCTGACCGCCAAATCACTCGGTGGTTTTAGCGGTGTGACATTCACCACTACCCCTGCGCCTAATTTATCCAATCCGGCACAGATGGCGACCAATTACGTGGCATCGAATTTCAATGTGCGGTTGGTTGACGGCTCCAATCAATCCTATAAACTGGCTTACGAAACATTTTTTACCACGGGTGATATGGTTCCGGATGGCAAGGGCGGAAAAATTTTGGCCGGTGGTAATGTTGACATCAATAATCGCCCGATCATCGACCGTTCAGTAGCGGGTAAAGAGCGTCAGTTTTTCTCGGATTGTCCAGATGGCTCATCACTGCTGACCGTGCCCAATGCCAATGTCGCAGGCGTAAAGGGCAAACCGGTGTTTGCCGTGGTGCAGTTTGAGTACGTCACGCGTGATCAAGCGGGTGGCGACACTTATGGCAAGATTCCGTCGCCGATCGCGGTTTTGTCATTGGATCAAGATCAAACCACCGGCAAACTGAGTTTGGTGAAATACCACAATGTGGATACCTCGAAAGTGCACGGCCTGTGGATCACTTGCGGCGCGAGCTTGTCGCCGTGGAACACGCATCTGTCGAGCGAGGAGTACGAACCGGATGCATTTGATACGGGCGACACCAAAGCGGGCAAACAGCTGCGCGCGTACAGCAAGAATTTGTTTGGCGATGAAAATCGCGCCAATCCCTACCACTACGGTCATTTGCCAGAAGTGACGGTTCACCCTGACGGTACGGGCAGCATCAAAAAGCACTACTGCTTGGGTCGTATTTCACACGAGTTGATTCAAGTCATGCCGGACAATCGCACGGCGCTAATGGGCGATGATGCGACCAACGGCGGTTTATTCATGTTCGTGGCGGATCGTCCGCGCGATTTGTCATCGGGTAATCTGTACGTTGCCAAAGTGGGCGCTGGTTTTAATGTGATTCAGGGCGGCGAAGCCGCGCCGTTGACTTGGATTCATTTGGGACATGCGAGCAGCCGTGAGGTTGAACAAATGGCGGATAAGGTT
>CAYPYQ010000328.1:0-3793 GCA_964414735.1 uncultured Hydromonas sp. | reverse complement strand
AGGCGGCACAGTTGCGACGCAACCTGCGCTTGGCCAAAGCCGGTCATGCTGTAAATTTGAACATTATCGGTGGGCTGGGTAGAATGCGAACTCATACGTAGTGATTTTAACCAAAGAGAGAAAACATAATGATACACCGACACGACAACCGCGCGCCCGACAGTTTGCGCCCTGTAACCATCACTCGGGGCTATACCAAGCACGCGGAAGGCTCGGTTTTGATCGAGTTTGGCGATACCAAGGTGCTGTGCACCGCCAGTGTGCTGGACAAAGTACCGCCGCATAAAAAAGGCAGCGGCGAAGGCTGGGTGACGGCGGAATACGGTATGCTGCCGCGCTCGACGCACACACGCAGCGACCGTGAAGCCGCGCGTGGCAAGCAATCCGGCCGTACGCAGGAAATCCAGCGTTTGATCGGTCGTGCGCTGCGCTCGGTGGTGGATTTGGGCAAACTGGGTGAGCGCACCATTCAGATTGACTGCGATGTGATTCAGGCCGACGGTGGTACGCGCACGGCGAGCATCACCGGCGCGTATATTGCGCTGGCCGATGCGGTGGTGTGGATGATCGCGCAGGGCAAAATCACGCAAAGCCCGATCATTGACTCGGTGGCGGCGATTTCGGTTGGTGTGGTGGAGGGCGTGCCGCTGCTTGATTTGGACTACAACGAGGATTCCAACTGCGACACCGATATGAATGTGGTGATGACGGGGCAAGGCGGCTTCGTCGAGATTCAGGGGACGGCGGAGGGTATGCCGTTCAGCACAGATGAGTTGAATGCTTTGTTGGCTTTGGCGAAAAAGGGGATTGCCGAGTTGAGCCAGATGCAAAAGGCGTGATCAAAATGGATGTAAAAAAGCCGGAATCTGCATTCCGGCTTTTTATTCAAGCAAATATCTTATTTGGACAATGCTTTGTTCATTGCATCTTCATCCAAGGCTTTTTCCCATTTGGATACCGCTACGGTAGCAACGCCGTTACCAATGAAGTTGGTCAATGCGCGTACTTCGCTCATGAAACGGTCAATGCCCAAGATCAGTGCCATACCCGCCACCGGAATGTCCGGCACGACCATCAAGGTGCCAGCCAAGGTGACAAAGCCTGCTCCCGTCACGCCGCTCGCGCCTTTTGAGGTCAACATGGCGACGGCGAAAATGGTGAGCTGTTGCCACAGAGTCAGGTCAATGTTCAATGCTTGGGCAATGAACAGTACCGCCAGAGTCATGTAAATGTTCGTGCCATCCAGATTGAACGAGTAACCCGTTGGTACGACCAAACCGACGATGGATTTTTTACAGCCCATTTTTTCCAGTTTGTTCATCAGGTGTGGCAAAGCCGATTCGGATGAACTCGTGCCCAAGACCAACAGCAATTCCTCTTTGATATAGCGCAAAAATTTGAAAATACTGAAACCGGTGATGCGCGCGATGATGCCCAATACAATGACGACGAACAAAAAGGCAGTCAGGTAGAACGTCGCGATCAGACCGAGCAAATTGGTCAGAGAGCCGATACCGAATTTACCGATGGTAAACGCCATTGCACCGAATGCACCGAGAGGAGCCAGTTTGGTGATGATGCCAACCATACCGAAGAATACTTCGGACATACCTTCGATAAAATGGATCAATGGCTGTGCGCGTTCTTCAGGAATACGGGTTAGCACCACGCCGAATAAAATGGCAATCAGCAAAACCTGCAAAATATTACCCTCGACAAACGGACTGAAGGCGGTTTTCGGAATCAAATCCATGAAAAAATCCACCATGGTGTGACCTTGAGAGGCGGCGACATATTCATTGACTTTGGTCACATCCTTAGCCGCGAAGCTGCTCACGCTGGCGTTAATGCCGACACCGGGTTTGGCCACATGACCAACGATGAACCCCGCGATCAAAGCGAGGGTAGAAACCACTTCAAAATAAATCAGGGCTTTCAGGCCGACGCGCCCCATTTGCCCCAGATCGCGCATATTTGCGATACCGGCAACGATGGTGCAGAAAATAATCGGCGTGATCACCATTTTGATCAGATTGATGAATGCTTTACCCAGCGGTTCTAAGCTGACGCCCAACTTTGGATAAAAATGACCGACCAAAATACCCAAGGCAATCGCGATCAAAACCTGAACGTACAAAACTTTGTACCAAGGTTGTTTTATTTTATCTTCTTCTAAGTAATAATCTGTCTTTAGCATGAGTGATGCCTCCTTTGAAATGTGCGGTGTGAAAACGTTATCATTTTTACAGCGGGGCAAGTATAGTGTTAAATATGAATTCTTTGTGAATTTTTTTAAGTTTTTTTGTAACAAATGGCTTTGAGCGAAAGAGTATCGAAATGAGTTTGGAAACCGTCACCGCTGATTTGGCGCAGCGCGCACCGCATCTAACCATTGTGGAGTCGCATCAACCCACCCCGACTGTAGAAACCGCAGCGGCAGTGCATGGCGTCGCACCCGGGCAGATTGCCAAAACTTTAGCTTTTTGGATAGGAGATCGTTTGCAAAATAAAGCCGTATTGATCGTTGCGGGCGGTATGGCGCGGATTGACAATAAAAAGTTCAAGGATTTTTTCGGTGCGAAAGGGAAAATGCTCAATGCCGAAGAGGTGCTTGAGCTGACCTCGCATCCGGTCGGAGGGGTGTGTCCGTTTGGTTTGCCATCTGCCGTACCGATTTATCTGGAGCAGAGTTTACGCGAGTTCGCCGAGGTCATGCCGGCGGCGGGCAGCACGCACAGTATGGTTTTGCTCCATTTGCCCGAGCTGGAGCGGCTGACGCAGGGCGTTTGGGTGGATTTGGCGAAGACGACGTTAGGGACGAATGTAGCATAATGGAATGGCTTTAAAAAAGCGGAGCTGATGCTCCGCTTTTTGTCTGACACGCAAATGATGCTGATTAAGCGCTGGCCAAAGCCTGCTCCAAATCGGCAATGATGTCATCCACATGCTCAATCCCGACCGACAGGCGAATCATGTCGACGGAAACGCCTGCTTTGGCGAGCTCTTCTTCGTTCAGTTGGCGATGCGTGGTGGAGGCCGGATGGCAGGCGAGGCTTTTCGCGTCGCCGATATTAACCAAACGGGTGACTAATTTGAGCGCATCAATAAAGCGTGCGCCAGACTCGACACCGCCTTCCACGCCGAATGACAAGATGCCGGAGGCTTTGCCGCCGAGGTATTTTTGCACCAAGCCGTTTTGTGGGTGTGAAGTCAAACCGGCGTAGTTGACCCATTTGACTTTCGGGTGTTTTTCCAAATATTGCGCGACCGCCAGCGCATTGTCGGAGTGGCGCTCCATGCGCAAAGGCAATGTTTCCAGCCCTTGTAAAATCAAGAAAGCGTTCATCGGGCTGATGGCCGCGCCGGTATTGCGCAGCGGTACGACGCGCGCACGGGCGATGAATGCGGCGGCACCGAGGGCTTCGACGTAATTCACACCGTGATAGCTTGGGTCGGGGGTGTTCAGCAGCGGGAAGCGCTCTTTGTGCTCGCCCCACGGGAATTTGCCACTGTCCACAATCGCGCCGCCGATGCTGGTGCCGTGGCCGCCGATGTATTTGGTCAAGGAGTGCACGACGATATCCGCGCCATGCTCGAACGGGCGCATCAAGGCAGGCGATGCCACGGTGTTATCCGCAACGACCGGCACACCGTGGCGGTGTGCGATCGTGCTGATGGCTTCGAGGTCAACGACGTTGCCCAGCGGGTTGCCGATGGTTTCAGCGAACACCAGCTTGGTTTTGTCATCGATCAGTTGTTCCATCGACGCCGGATCGCGGTAGTCGAAAAAGCG
>CAYPYQ010000327.1:0-5940 GCA_964414735.1 uncultured Hydromonas sp. | reverse complement strand
GAACTGCACCAGCGCGACAAACGCACCGGCAAATCCCGCCATCGCCCCGCCCAAAAGGGTCATCGCGTAGCGGATTTTCAATACATCGTAGCCGATCGAGTGCGCGACGCTCGGCGATTCGCCCACGGCACGCACCATCAGACCAATTTTGGATTTGAACAACAGCACGCCGAACAGCACGCACAATAGGATGCCCAGATAAGCCGGAATGCTTTGATTGAACAGCTCGCCGATCAGCGGCAATTTTGACAAAACCGGAATATTCAACGGTGCAAAACCCTGCACCGACAGACCGACGTATTTCACGCCGAGCAGGGCGGATAAACCCGTACCCAAAATCGTCAGTGCCAAGCCGGTCGCCGTTTGGTTGGTGAGTAGTCGCAACACCAAAAAAGCGAACAACAGTGCGGCCAATGCGCCTGCCACCGTACCTGCGAGCATGCCTGTCCACGCGCTGCCGGTGTTCAACGCTGTGGCGAACGCCGAGACCGCGCCCAGCAGCATCATGCCCTCGACGCCGAGATTGAGCACGCCGGATTTTTCAGTCAGCAGTTCGCCCATGCCGGCAATAATCAGGGGAATGGACGCGAGCAAAACGCTGGCTAAAAGGCTGGACCAAAAGGCGCTCATGGTGTGTTTGAACCGATCAGTGAAATCAAGAGGGAATAAAAAGACAAAAAGTCTTTTAAAAATAAGCCGCTATTATAATCCGAATATGACGAAAAAATGAACAAAAACCACCCGACCACGACACTGGGGTGGTTTTGGGTAGGTCAAAACCAGTCGCGAGGCGGCAACCTCGTTTAATTTTTACGCCATTGCCAGTGTGGCGTAGCCGACACCGATGAAATTGGTCGAAACGTCCAAATCGTTCTGCAGGAATTTCGCCTTCAGATGATCCGGCGTGAGGCGATCGAGCTGTTCAGCTACGCGTTCTTGGTAGCCTTCGGTTTTCCAAAATAGCGTGCCTTCGACCAAAATGCCGGTGGTAACCGGATGCTCGCCCGACAGATTGTGTGCATTTTGCCCCATGATGATCGCCGCCAAAATCACAGCGGTGAAATCGGCGCTGCGGTTGATGACCGCCTCGGCGGTCTGCGCAATGTAAGGGTCGGGGTAGCGGCGCAGCAAGGTCACTTGACCGGCGTGCGTGGCGATGTCATCGGGATCGAAGGCGAAACCGTCGCTCAGGCTCATACAGCGTTCACGTCCGACGATTTGTCCGAAAATCGGTGCAATGTAGCGACCGGAGGCGGCTTTTTCGATGCGTTGTTTGCCCGGATTGTCGTCCACGCGGCGTGCATTGAGTGCGTCGTCGTATTCGGTCAAATATTTCGGGTGAAAATTGCCGACCTCGAGATTCACGGCCATCACTTCATCGTCACGCCAGCCTTGTTTTTCCTCGGGGGTGAGTTTGCTGATTTGATTGACGCGGTAGTACGCCGCTGCGTTTAGACCTGTGCCGGCGATCAGGCCGATGTATTGGTCACAGTCGGATAGCCATGCGCCGGCCACCAGCGTGGTGACGGTGTCGTTGAGTACGGGGACTTTGTGGGCGGTTTGACCGTTTTTAGCGATGGCTTGGCAAATTTTGCCACGCAGGGATTCGCCGATCACGCCGTCAATATTGATCCCCTTGGTCCAAGTAACCAAGCGTGCGTCGTTATCCGGCGTGTTGGTCGATGGGTAGGAGAAACAGTAACCCAGATCGAATTCGGGTTCGTCGGAGACTTTTCGGATCAAGTCGGCTTGGCGTTGAAAAAATGTGTCTGCACTGATCGCACCGACCACCTGCGCTTCGCTCATCAGGTATTCGTCACGGTGTTTGACTTTGGTAAATTGCACTTCTTTGCCAAGAAAGGCGATTTTTGCCGCACGCACGTTCGTTCCCCCTGCATCCAGAACCATGACGTCGCCGTTGAGTTCGTTCTTGGGCAGGCAGACGAAGGCGGGTAGGGCTTTGATGGCTTGATTGGGTTGAGCCAGACCTTGGTTGATTTCGTCGACCAGCTGGTCGCGCAATTGTTCGAGTTGTTCAAAGCTCAGGGAGAGATTGGGGACGGGGTGCGGTGTGTGCATGATATGCCTACTCTCAAATCGGATGTCGTGATCGGATGTGTGATGAGATGCTGGATGCCTCATTTGAAACTGATTACATCATGGTGGAATTATGCCACCTTTTTGCACGGTAGCGTGAAAAATCATACGTATCATACGTCATTGCTGATAAATAGAGGATACGGGCTTTTGTCCGTAATAGGATGCGTCAAGGGTGTGCGCAAGGCAGATGAATTCGTGTGTGCGGTCGGTTAGACTGCAAACGCGAATTCACCCGCTGAAAATACATCTTTGTGCCGGAGGGCGCGCTGTGTTTCACGTTTTTGTTGGGCTCGTACCGATTTGTTGCTCGGGCGGTGGCTGCCTGCGTGGCGCAGCTGTGCGGCGGCGACCAGCGGATTGCGCGGTCGTAGGGAATCGGGTTTTTTCTTCGGTTTCATGATTTTTCCTTTATTAATCAAAAAACGCGATCATCAGCCCGGATGAGCTGTATTGACCGCGTTTGCTATAACGAGTGGCGTGATTCGCGGTTGACACGAGTCACGCGGCGTTATCAATGATGGTGGCCGTCGCCGCCGTGTGCGTGGCCGTGCGCCAGTTCGCTCTCGGTTGCTGCGCGTACGCTTTCGACTTTCACTGCGAAGTGCAGGGTTTCGCCTGCCAGCGGGTGATTGGCGTCGACCACAACGCCGTCGTCGGTGATTTCTTTGACCACGACGGACATCGGGCCTTGCGGAGACTCGCCGTGCAATTGCATACCGACGGCCAAATCAGGGATTTGTGCGAAGGCTTCGCGAGGCACTTTTTGTACCGCTTCTTCAACGCGCAGACCGTAGGCGTCTTCGGGCGCGATGGTGACGTTCAGCTCGTCACCGGCGGATTTGCCTACCAGTGCGTTTTCTAAACCGGGGATGATTTGGTGTTGGCCGTGCAGATAGGCCAATGGTTCGCGACCTGCTGAGCTGTCGAGTACGTCGCCGGCGTCGTTGGTCAATGTGTAGTGAATGTTTACAACTGCGTTGTCGGTAATTTGCATGGTGTCCTCGACATCATTTGGTTAATGGAAGCGCTCATTATAAGTGAAAACCTTGATAGGGTTTGGCTTATCGGTAACGCCGGTATTGCGGTAGCAGGCGGATGATTACGAGCTTTTGATGATTTTCTCCGCCGTTTGTGCGGCGGTACTGGATGGGTAGTTTTGGATCAGTTGTTTGAGCGTGGCGTCACCAGTGGCTTTTTGCCCGCTGTTGATTTGGGCGCTGCCGATGGTGAGCAGGGCTTGTGGCACGCGTTCGTCCTGCGGGTTTTGCTGCACAAAGCTTTGCAGGCGGGTGATGGCATTGCGGTAGGATTGGCCGCCGTATTGGGCGACGCCGTACCAGTATTGCACATCGGCGTTGTTGGCTTGATCCGGGTGGGCTTTGAGCAACTGCGCCCAAGTACGGTTGGCTTTGGCATAGTCGCCATTTTGGGTTTGGGCAACGGCGGCATCGAAGCTTTGTTTGGCCAATTCTTCTGCGGGAACGGGTTCGAGTGCTCGCAGGCGCTGATCCAGTGTTTTGTAGCCGTTGGCTTGGTCGGCTTTGAGCTCGGTTACTTGGCGATTGAGTTGCTCAATTTGGCCATTGGCACGCGCGAGTGCGTCGGATAGCTCGGTGATGCGGGTTTGTTGGGAGAGCACGGTTTGTTGCAGGGCTTCTTGCTTGGTGCGCAGGTCGATGACGGATTTGCTGTCACCGAAGATTGCGGCTTGGGCTGGTTGCGCGAGCAGTAGCCCGATGAGCAGCGATAGGCTGGCAAGGTGAGTTGGAATGCGTTTCATGGTGCTCTCCCGAGGATTAAGGAAATACGGAAAAAGTAAAAATCTACTTTTTCCGTGTTTAGAGTTAGAAATTTTGTTAGGGAAACCCTAACAAAATTTGAACAAAATCGAAAGATTAAAATCGTAGAGGGCTCTCAGTTATGCTCAAAGATCAATGTTTCAGCTGAAAAATGAATCCATTGCGATTTTCTTCACTCAATTTCTGGGTTGGGTTTAGTACACGAAATCGACACGGCGGTTTTCTGCCCACGCGGCTTCGTTACTGCCTATGGCTTTGGGTTTTTCTTTACCAAAGCTGACGGCTTCGATCTGTGAGGTGTTCACGCCCAGTGCACTCATGGCGTTTTTCACTGCTTCGGAGCGGCGTTGACCGAGCGCGAGGTTGTACTCAGCGGTGCCGCGCTCGTCGGTGTTGCCTTGTAACAGGACGTGTTGGTTGCGATTTTTGTTGAGAAATTCGCTGTGCGCGCGGACAACAGGTTGTCCGTCGGTGCGCACGGTGTATTGATCCAAGTCAAAATACACGCTGCGGGTGGCAGGTGCGGGTACGCCGTCGGCGCCAATGCCGTTGGTCACGTCGACGGTTTTCACGGCGCTGCTGTCTGTTTTGTTGCTCGCGCAGGCGGTGAGCAGGGCGATGGCGGTGAGGGCGAATGCGGTACGAATGGTTGTGTTCATGGTTTCCTCCTGTAGTAAAAATGGTTTACTTCATGAATGGCCCCCAAGCGGGAAAGCGTGCTTGGCTGTTGGGAAGGGGTAACTCCTGACGCATACGGCCGTCGATGGAGCTGGCGAATAGGGCATCGCGCCCATTGCGTTGGGTGCTGTACAGCACCACTTGCCCGTTGGCGGCGAAGCTGGGCGACTCGTCGCGCAGCGTGCCGGAAATGCTTTGTGCGTCACCATAGCGTAAATCCATGATGTGCGTTTGATAGCCACCCGCAACACGGCTGATGAAGGCCATTTTTGTGCCGTCGGGAGAAATGCGCGGGCTGGTGTTGTAATTGCTTTGGAAGGTCACGCGCTGTGCTGCGCCGGCGTTTTCTCCGTTCGCGCTCATCTTGTAAATCTGTGGCTCGCCGCCACGATCACTGGTGAAGTAGATGGTGTTGCCATCCGGCGCGTAGGTCGGCTCGGTGTCAATGATGTTGCCCGTGCTGCGTGTCAGGCGCGTTTCGTTACCGCCATCGGCGTTGACTTGGTAAATCTGCGTATTGCCGTCGCGTGAGAGCGCCAGCGCGAGGTATCGACCATCGGGCGACCACGCCGGTGCGCTGTTATTGCCTTTGTAGTCGGCGATCATGGTGCGCTGACCGGTCGGCAGATGGTGGACATAAACCACCGGTTTGCGTTTTTCAAACGACACATAGGCAACGCGAGTGCCGTCCGGCGACCATGATGGGGAGATGATCGGTTGATTACTTTTCAGCGCGACCACGCTGCCCTGACCATCGGAGTCGGAGATCAACAGTTGATACAGACCGTTTTTCTGATCGACGTAGGACAAGCGGGTGTTGAACGCACCGCGCGTGCCGGTGAGTTTTTCGTAGATGAAATCGGCCATGCGATGACCGGCGTTGCGCAGGCCGCTGGCTGGGACGTTCAGCGAGTAGTCGCCGAGCGATTTTTTACTGCGCAGGTCAAACAGACGCAGATGCAGGCTGTAGGTGCCGCCGTTATTGGTGACGTTACCCACGACCAGTGCCTGCGCGCCGCGTGCGCGCCAGTCATTCAGGTTTGCGCCACTTTCCAGTCCGAGGCGTGCGCCATCCACGGAGAAATTGACCAGTCCGCCGCTGCGCGACAAATCCGCACGGATCACGTCGGTGATATTCACTGGCGCGGATTCCTCACCGATGAAATGCGCGGTGGCGACCGGCAGACCATTGCTGTCGCTGAAGGTTAAATCGCCAGAGAGCTGCGCGCGGGCGTTGCTCGCGAAACCGAGCGCCAGCACGCACATGCACAGCAAAGTCAAATAACTTTGATACAGTGTTTGCCAGACGGAGCGCGCGGTGCGAGCAGCAGCGCGTGGCGGTGATGTGGATGTTTGGATCAAA
>CAYPYQ010000326.1:0-3026 GCA_964414735.1 uncultured Hydromonas sp. | reverse complement strand
ATCACCACTGCCGCCTTTGGCCATGCCCGGATTGCCGGTGGTATTGTAAAAGCTGCGGCCATCGGGCAGTGCGGTGCAGGTATACGCTCCTTTGAGTACCACAATGATGTTGTAATGCTGCGCCAGCGTCAACTGTGCTTGGTGGCGTTGTGCATCGGTGGTTGTGTCCAAAGACAAATGTGCGACAAGCCGTTCAAACTCTGTCGGATGCGGTGTGAGTATGGTGTTCGGCGGTAATAGTTTGAATAAATCGGGTTCGCTCGCCAAAATATTCAATGCGTCGGCATCCAATATGAGTCGTGGTGTATCCGCGCGAGCTGCAATTGTTTGTAACAGTGTTCGCAATGCGGCTCGGGTTTCGGCTGCCTGTCCAATGCCGCAGCCAATGCCGATCGCGTCGTATTTCTCAATCTCAATCGCGTCGCGCCACAGCCGCTCGTGCGTATCGGTCTGTACCATCGCTTCAGGGATGGCAGTTTGCAGTGGTACATAAGCACATTGCGGGCTATGGACGGTGAGCAGCCCCGCGCCGCCACGTAGACAGGCACGAGCTGCTAAAATCGCTGCGCCGACTGTGCCGTGTGCCCCTGCGATCAGCAGGGCGTGGCCGAATGTACCTTTGTGCGAAAATTTGCCACGCGGTTTGTGCTGAGTGTGTACCCATTCTGCGGTGACCAGTTGCATCGGGCTGTTGGCTGCTGCAATCGCTTTTTGACTCAGACCGATGGGTAAAGTCTGCCATGCGCCCACACGTTCGGCATTTTCCGCCCAGAGTAAAGCGGGTTTGGCGCATTCAAATGTGAGCGTGTGTGTGGCGTGTATCGCCGGCCAATTCGCCGGCGTATGCGCATCGCTGAGTAAGCCGGAAGGCAGGTCAATGGCGACTGTGTGAACGCCATCGGCAGTGGATAATTGATTCAATGTCGTGATGACGTGCGCCAGTAGTCCTTCTGCTGTGCGTGCTGTGCCAGTACCGAGCAAGGCGTCAATCGAGCAGATCGGTGAGTCGTTCTTGTCGTTGTTGGCGGAAAGCGTGGGCAGGTCGTTCGCCAAGCGGATGGTGTGAATCTGCGTCGGTGCTATGGCTTGCAAACGTTGTAAATTGATCTGTGCATCGGCGCTCATCGGTGCACCGTAATCAATGAGATAGGCATGTGCCGAGTGACCACGCTCAAGTAGTAAACGAGTGATGGCCAAGCCATCGCCGCCGTTGTTGCCCATGCCGCAGAAGGCATGATAGCGCGTATTATCCGGTAGATGCGTCAGCAGCCAATCCACGCACGCGGTTGCTGCTCGCTCCATCAGGTCGATTGAAGCAATCGGTTCATCTCGGATGGTGGCGCTGTCCACCGCGCGCATCTGCGCGGCAGTCAGGATGGGCGCGTGGATGAGGCTCATGGTTTTTCGCTTAGGCCAATAGCTGTGCAAATACTTTGTCGGTTCGAACTTGAGCAACGATTTCTCGTGCTTTGGCCAGTAGTTGACTGATGTTCATTTGGTTTTTGCCAAGGATCACGACGGCGGCTTTTTCGGCTTGTGAGGCCGAGAGTTTTTTATGCTCTTCCAGCCATTCGGTCAGTGCCAAGACGCGCAGCCCTTGATCTTTCAGCTCGCCCAGCTCGGCGATCAGCCAGCTCATGGCGTAGTAAGCGTGGGTGTTCATGTACAACACGTATTTCATGCCTTCAACTTGCGGCAGTTGATTAAACGGCGATTGGACGATGGCGTCGGTAGCGTATTTGGCAAACGCTTCTGGTGCCGGATCGCTGGCTTTTAAATTCACAAAGCCTTTGAACGCTTGCGGATAGATGCTCAACCAGCGTACGTCGCGGCGCAGTTCATGCACGTCTTGTTCGATTTCCTTGAGTGGCTCTTTGAGTTGCAATTTGAGCTCGGTGATGCGCGATTTGTAGGTTTTTTTCAGCAGTTGATGTAGGTCTTTGTCGCTGAGCCAGTCGATTTTTTGAATGGTTTTATTCAGATTTGCCAAGGTGCGATTTTCTTTGACTTTGCTGCCTGCCTCTTTGTCACTCGGTTCGTGGTTGATCCAACCGTATTTTTCCAGCAGGGTGTTCATGTGTGCGGTCGCGATGGTCAAATGCGTTTCGAGATGCTGTTTAAATTCGGGTAGCTTGACGGTTTTAAAATCTTTGAGCAGGCCGGCATAGTAATCCATCATACCCAAACCGTCTTCCAAGGCTTTGAACTGCACGTTCAGGCGCGCCATTTTTTTTTCATCTTCATCTGCCTTCATCAGTACGCGGCTCATGGCTTCGAGGTAGAACAGCGGTGTGCGTGCGTCGTGCGTCAGTAGGTAGGTTGCGGCATCGGGTGCGCCGGATGCTTGCTGCAGTAGTCGTACCCAAACGGTGATGTAATGTGTGAATAATTGTGAGCTGTGTTTCATCGTTTTCCTCTTGAATTTAGTGTTAATCAGTGAATCCGATAGCTAAATGACAGACCGTTTCATTATACGCTGAGGCCGGATATGTTGTGTGAATATGACGATGACTTGTTCAAAACGCGACGAGCATACGGTTTGTGATAAAATACGCGCCGCTTTCGGACTTTTTCCGACGGGCTTTCTTTTTCCCTTCGCCTATTTTGCGAACTCTGGAGTTTATTATGGTCTTTGTTTGGACAGCTTTTTATGTCTTGGCAGTTTTGCTCGCCAACCTCACCCTCAATCATTTCATCCCGCTGCCGGGCGGGTTTGGTTTGCTCAGCGTTGGTACGCTGTTTTTCGGTGCGGTGTTTACCCTGCGTGATCGCCTGCATGTGTTTGGTCTGAAATCCGTTTATATTGCCATTGCTTTGGCGCTTTTGGTGAATGCGACTGCCGGCTGGTTTTTGATGGTGGATGAGCCGAACCGCATGCGTTTTCTCACCGCGTCGTTTATCGCGATTCTCGCCAGTGAGCTGACCGACACCATGATTTTTCATAAGATGATGCAACGCACTTGGCTCACCCGTGCGCTCACCAGCAATGCCGTGAGCATTCCGCTGGATACCATTTTGTTCACCTT
>CAYPYQ010000325.1:0-6542 GCA_964414735.1 uncultured Hydromonas sp. | reverse complement strand
AGGCTTGGGCAAAAACTATTTCTGGATGATCTGGTATCCGATTGCTTTTTGGCTCATCAGTCTGAGTACGACGTTTTGGGCAGTACCCAAAGTTATCATGCGTGCCAAAGGCCGCGCGCGCTGGATCAGCCCTGATCGTGGCGTGCACCAACAACTCTAAACATAACACCGCAAGGAAACCGCATGGATACCCTCATTATCAATCTTCGTCACGAGCTGCCACTCAGAAAACGCCTATTATCCGATACGGCAACCACTTTTTTATGGGCTTTTTGGATTTATCTGTGGTGGCCGTTTTTTGAAATTTTGCGCCGCATCGTTATGATTCACGCCTCAGCCGAGGATATTGCCGATACGATTTTTGATGAGATTCACGCCGTGACTGTGGAGCACGCGCTGATGATGCTGATCGGAACTTCGGCTATTTTAATTTTAATCGCCAAACTGCCCAAATACCGCCCACAGAGCTTACACGCGGTCTACCAACCCGAAGAATACGCACAGTTTTTTGCCATCCATCCAGACGAACTGGTGCAAGGTTTGCAATCTCAAGTTTGCACCCTGCACCACAACGCATCGGGGAAAATCGTTAGCATTCAAACGGGCGTACCCAACAATGCCGTTAAAGCATCTGCGCCCGTAAGCTAAGGTTAATCATCCACCCGCAAAATCGCCAAGAACGCTTCCTGCGGCACCTCGACCGAGCCGACCTGTTTCATGCGTTTTTTACCAGCTTTTTGCTTTTCTAACAATTTTTTCTTACGTGTGATGTCACCACCGTAACATTTGGCCAATACGTTTTTACGCATGGCTTTGACGTTTTCACGCGCAATGATCTGCGCGCCAATTGCGGCCTGAATCGCCACATCGTACATCTGACGCGGAATCAATTCGCGCATTTTCGCCGCAACCTGACGGCCTCGCGAAGCGGCGTTTGAACGGTGAACGATGATGGACAACGCATCGACTTTTTCACCATTGATCAGCATATCGACTTTGACCACATCCGCCGGACGGTATTCTTTAAACTCGTAGTCCATCGACGCGTAGCCGCGCGAGGTGGATTTGAGTTTGTCAAAAAAGTCCATGACGACCTCGGCCATCGGGATGTCGTAGGTTAATTTCACCTGACGGCTGTGGTAGGCCATATTGGTCTGCACACCACGTTTTTGCGTACACAGCGTGATCACGCTGCCGACGTATTCCTGCGGCATGAATAGATGCACGGTGACGATCGGCTCGCGGATTTCGTTGATCTTTGACGGATCGGGCATTTTCGATGGGTTTTCCATCTGCACCACCGTACCGTCGCGCATTTCGACCTCGTACACCACCGACGGCGCGGTGGTGATCAAATCCATGTCAAATTCACGTTCCAACCGCTCCTGCACGATTTCCATGTGCAACAAACCGAGGAAACCGCAACGGAAACCGAAACCCAATGCCTGCGAAACTTCCGGCTCGTAGTGCAATGATGCGTCGTTCAGTTTCAATTTTTCCAGCGAGTCGCGCAGCGCGTCGTACTCGGAGGATTCGACTGGGTATAAGCCAGCGAAGACCTGCGGCTGAATTTCCTTAAAGCCCGGTAACGGCGCTGCTGCCGCAGGTTTGGCCTGTGTGTTCACATGGGTGATGGTGTCACCCACTTTCGCGGCAGACAGCTCTTTCAGACCGGTGATGATGAAGCCCACTTGTCCGGCGGAGAGCTGCGGCAGGTTTTTGGACTTCGGCGTGAATACGCCCAAATGCTCGACGCCGTGCTGCGCACCGGTTGCCATCATTTGAATTTTGTCTTTGGATTTGAGCGTGCCGTTAACCACGCGCACCAGCATGACCACACCGACGTAGTTGTCAAACCATGAGTCAATAATCAAGGCCTGCAACGGCGCATTCGGATCGCCCTCCGGCGGCGGCACACGCTCAATCAGCCGCTCCAATACATCCTGCACGCCCAGACCGGTTTTCGCCGAACACAACACCGCGTCCTGCGCCTCAATACCGATCACATCCTCGATCTCGGCAATCGCATTGGCCGGCTCGGCAGCGGGTAAATCAATCTTATTCAGTACCGGCACCACTTCAACGCCCAGCTCAATCGCGGTGTAGCAGTTCGCCACGGTTTGCGCCTCAACACCTTGCGACGCATCCACCACCAGCAGCGCACCTTCGCACGCAGACAGTGAACGCGAGACTTCGTACGAGAAATCCACGTGGCCAGGGGTGTCAATCAGATTCAGATTGTAGACTTCGCCGTTTTTCGCTTTGTATTCGAGTGCGGCGGTTTGCGCCTTGATCGTAATCCCGCGCTCACGTTCGATGTCCATTGAATCCAGCACCTGCGACTCCATCTCGCGCTCGGACAGACCGCCACACATGTGAATGATGCGATCGGCTAAGGTCGATTTGCCATGATCAATGTGGGCGATGATTGAGAAATTACGTATATTTTTCATTAAATTGGTGCCATTTACACTTATTGACAATTGTTCGTCCAGTTTTGAATAACCGTCGAATGCTACAAAGTTTGCTATTTTACTTGAAAGCCCATCCACCGTATATAAAAACACGCGGGGTTCCTATAAAACTGTGCTTTTTAATAACTTTCGCCTTTTTGATAAAAGATGAAACTTATTCTGAATTATGATGCAAATAAATAGTCATCATTATTGTTGTAACGCTATCTTAAAGGTATGATTACCGTAGCAAAGCAATATCCTTTAAAAAAGCCCAACCCCAAAGGCGCATCACTACAAAAAGGATCAATATGAAAAAAAATGGCGTACTGAATATTCAGCTCTCACAAACAATCGCCGCTCTGGGACACGGCGATATGCTGGTGATCGCAGATGCGGGGCTTCCCGTACCCAAAGGAGTGCCCTGTATTGATTTAGCAGTCTGTTTGGGCATACCCACTCTTGAGCAAGTCTTACAGGCGATTCTGAAAGAGGTTCATGTAGAACGAATCACTTTAGCCGCCCCCTCTGAGCAACACAGCACCTCATTATGGGCGCAGGCTCATCAGCTGGCACAGGACAATCACTGGCAAGTCGATATTGTCAGTCATGAAATACTCAAAGACCGCTCTGCCTCGGCTCGCGCGATTGTCCGAACGGGTGATAACACACCGTACACCAACATCGTTCTGCATTCAGGAGTACCATTTTGAGCTCTGAGCACTTAGTCGCAATGAGACAAATCGACAAGTCCTTTGGTAGCGTCTCGGTACTGGAGCATGTTGATTTTGACTTGCAAGCAGGCGAAATTCATGCGTTGATGGGTGAAAACGGCGCGGGTAAATCCACCCTAATGAAAATTCTCACCGGTATTTACCAAGCGGATCATGGCGAAATATCGCTCAATGGGATCAAACAAATCATCAAATCACCGCAGGATGCCAAAAAATTAGGGATCGCAATGATCCACCAAGAGTTAAACCTGTTGCCACACATGACCGTAGCGGAGAACTTTTTTTTAGGTCGGGAACTTACCCAACACGGTCTGTTACAAAAACAGCAGATGTATCGCCTTGTCGAAGATCAGCTAAAGCAACTTAATGCGAATTTCAGCCCGGACACGTTAATTCATCAACTCTCCGTCGGACAACAGCAACTGGTTGAGATCGCCCGCGCCTTATCCATTGATGCCAAAGTCATTATCATGGATGAACCCACTGCGGCATTAACCGAACTGGAAATTCAGCGTCTGTTTGACATTATTCGTTCATTGGCACGGTCGGGAGTTGGCTTGGTATATGTTTCACACCGCATGGAAGAGATTTTCCAAATTTGTGACCGCATCAGTGTTTTGCGAGATGGTCAATCGGTGGCTACACTCAACACCAGAGACACGCACTTTGACGAAGTCGTTCGCATGATGGTTGGTCGTGAGCTGACCGAGCGTTTCCCCGAGCGCACAGCTATTATAGGAGATACCAAACTGAAGGTTGAGCATCTATCCGACCAGCACAAAATTAGAGAGGTTAGCTTCGAAGTCAAAGCAGGAGAAATATTAGCATTTTCGGGACTCATGGGCTCTGGACGAACAGAGATAGCCAATGCACTGTTTGGCCTGACACCCAAAACACAAGCTCAAGTTCACATCAATGGACAAAAGATTAATATCCAATCGCCACGTGATGCGATTGCACATAAAATCGCCTATGTGACAGAGGATCGCAAAGCCAAAGGCTTGGTTTTAAACATGAGTGTATCGGAAAACAGCACCTTGGTTCACCTACCCTGTCATCATGGCATCATCGACCAAGCTCGAGAAAAAAACTATGTGGATCAGGCCATTCAAAATTTAAAAATCAAAACCGCACACTCGGGAGAAGCAGTCAAACAACTCTCCGGTGGTAATCAGCAAAAAGTGGTATTGGCCAAATGGTTAATGGATTTACCGGAGGTTCTGATTTTAGATGAGCCGACACGCGGTGTCGATATTGCAGGCAAAGCGGAAATTTATCGCATCATCAATGAATTGGCGAGCCAAGGCGTTGCCATCATTATGATTTCATCCGAGTTGCCTGAGGTACTGGGTGTATCTGACCGAATTGCCGTCATGCGCGAAGGGCAACTGACAGACATACTCAATACCAAAGAGACCAATCAAGAGCAAATTATGGCTTTAGCCACAGGGAGCAATTTACAATGACAAGCCGTATCAACACCCTTTCCGTTCAAAATACGCTCAAAAAAATGGGGCCGCTGCTGGGACTGGTTATTCTATCTGTATTGCTGAGCTTTGCCACGCCCAACTTCTTGACATCCAGCAACCTATTCAGTGTTCTCCGACAAGTGACGTACAGCGGCTTATTGGCTTTTGGTATGACATTCGTCATTCTAATCGGCGGCATTGACTTATCCGTGGGTGCGATTTTGGCACTGGTGGGTATCGTGACCGCCAGCATGATTCAATCAGGATTAAATCCCATTCTTGCAACGCTTTTAGGTATTGTATTTGGTGCGTTATGTGGCACGTTTAATGGACTGCTGATTGCCGTTGGCCGTATCGCCCCATTTATCGCCACTTTAGCCACCATGATTTTATTCCGTGGCTTTGCACAGGAATACTCCCAATCCAAACCCATTAGTGTCAACGGGAGCGGTTTTTTTGATACGATTGGTTCGGGGTATATTTTCAACATCCTGCCAACACCTGTATTGATTATGCTGGTGATTTACCTGGTGTTATGGTTTGTTTTGAAAAAAACTGCTTTCGGACGACATGTCTACGCACTGGGTGGCAGTGAGGATGTTGCCTTGATCTCCGGCTTAAAAGTGAAAACTATTAAATTATGGGTGTACACTTTATCCGGTGCACTGTCTGCCATCGCAGCTCTGGTGGTCACCAGTCGGCTCTCCTCAGCCAGCCCCAATGCCGGCTCTATGTATGAACTGGATGCCATTGCAGCCGTAGTACTTGGTGGTACCAGTTTATCCGGTGGTCGTGGCTGGATTTTTGGCACTTTGGTCGGGGTTGTTTTGCTGGGGGTTCTCAGTAATGGACTGAATTTACTCAATGTTTCAGCCAATTATCAGTTGATTATCAAAGGCTTGGTTATCTTATTTGCGGTTCTCATGGATCGGAAAAACACTTGAATTCATTAAGCGTTATCTATTTTTAATCATTTCATGCAGTACTTACTTAAGGAGAAAAACGATGAAAACATGGCACAAGGCATCTATGGTATTAATTTCCGGCTTAATTATGGCCGCTTGCGGTCAAAAACCGACAGAACCACCTGCCTCAGCCCCTGCTGCTGCAAACGCCAGCACTGATGGCACCATCGGTCTGGCTATTTCGACTCAAAACAACCCATTCTTTGTCAGCCTGAAAAATGGTGCGGAAGAAGAAGCAAAAAAACTGGGCTTGAAACTGGTTGTCGTTGATGCCAACGATGATTCAGGCAAACAGGCTTCAGGTGTGGATGATTTGCTGCAACAAAAAATCAAAGTATTACTGATCAATCCGACTGACTCGGAAGCGGCCGCCGCCGCAGTGATGCGTGCCACCAAAGCGGGAGTTCCTGTTATTTCAATTGACCGTTCAGTCAAAGGTGCCGATGTTGCCGCACACATTGCTTCCGATAATATTGCCGGCGGTAAGATGGCTGCGGAATTCATCGTACAAAACTTGGCCGCAGGCGGCGACATTGTTGAGCTCGAAGGGATTCCTGGCTCATCCGCTGCACGCGAGCGTGGTGAGGGTTTCCATCAAGTCATGGACGCACAACAAAAAATCAAAATCGTTGCCAAACAGCCGGCCGATTTTGATCGTACCAAAGGTTTAACCGTGATGGAAAACATCTTGCAAAGCCATCCAAATATCAAAGCAGTTTTTGCCCACAATGACGAAATGGCTCTGGGTGCGGTCAAAGCACTGGAAGCAGCAAAAAAAACCGGTGTGATTGTGGTGGGTTTTGATGCAACCGATGATGCCAAAGCTGCGGTCAAAGCAGGTAAAATGGCCGCAACCGTAGCTCAAAAACCAGCCAAAATCGGTGAGCTGGGTGTTAGCACTGCGAAAAAACTGATCGCCGG
>CAYPYQ010000324.1:0-2864 GCA_964414735.1 uncultured Hydromonas sp. | reverse complement strand
GATGTCTTGATCGGCGACGTGTATTTTCAAATCGCGGGCAGTGACCCGTTGACCGAGCGCATTATGCCACGAGATGTCAGGCTTGAGGTCAAATAGTGGATACAGCACAAAAGCACGCTCATGCATACGCGGATGCGGAATGGTGAGCATATCAGTATGCATCACTGCATCACCGTACAGCAAAATATCCAAGTCCAATGTGCGTGGTGCATTTTTATACGTACGCTCACGCCCATACTGCTGCTCGATGCGGTGTAATTCATTGAGTAATTCGTCGGCGGAGAGGCTGGTTTGCAACTGCGCTACGGCATTGACATACATCGGACCGTCGGCATTCGCACCCAGTGGCGCACTGCCATACAGCGGCGAGCGGGCAATCAGCTGGGTTGGGGGTAACTGCGCCAGCGCCTCAATCGCCGCCAGCACGGTTGCCCGCGCCTGCCCAAGATTGCCGCCAATACCGATGAATGCGGTAACGGCTTCAGTCTGCATGGTTTTTGTCATGACTCGTTGTCCGTTGCCACGGAAGTTTCACCTGCATCCGCTGCGGTTTTGGCTTTCGGCTTACGGCGACGGCGGCGTTTTTTCGGCGCAGTGGCATCACCTTCTGTCGCATTCGCTTTTTTCGGTTGCAGACGCAGTGTTTCTATCATGCGATGGCGCTCTGCGCCGTTAGCGGCGTACATATCACCCCACCACGTCGCGACCTCCATGCCCTCTTCGCCCAAATGCCCGCGCTGCGCACGCAGCAGCAAAAAGTCATAACCCGCGCGGAAACGTTGATTTTCCAGCACACGCTGCACTTGACGTGGCAAACGCCGCTCCAGACGCGGTTGCAAACTCCATATATCACGCATATCGCCAATGAAGCGTTTGGTCAGGCCGACCTGTTCGTGCTGATCCAGCACATCCGCCATCGCCTGATCCAAAGCCACAACCACCGGATTGTGTTTCTGATGCGCCTTCCACTGCTGCTCGACTTTCGGCCACATGAGTGCGGCGAACAAGAACCCCGGCGAAATGGATTTATCCTCATGTACACGCTCATCCGTTTGCGCCAGCACCGCACGCACCCAATCCAAGCCTTGCTCGGTCTGTACCACTTCGTACAGCACCGGCATGAGGTACTCGGTGAACCCTTGCTGTTGCAACACCTCAAAACTTCTGAGTGCGTGACCGGTACTGAAAAATTTCAACGTCTCGTCAAATAAACGCGCGGATGGAATATTGTCAAGCAGATCGCGGCTATCCTGCATCGCTTCGAGGGTGTGCGCCTCAACGTCAAAACCAAACTTCGCCATAAAGCGCAACACGCGCAGCATGCGCACCGGATCCTCGCGAAAACGTGTGGCCGGATCACCAATAATGCGCAGCACCTGATCGTTCAGATCGCTCACACCACCGTGGTAATCCAGTACCACTTGGCGCTTCACATCGTAGTACAGCGCATTGATGGTCATGTCGCGGCGCGAGGCATCGCTTTCAATATTGCCATAGACATTGTCACGCAGCACGCGGCCGTGCTCGTCCACTTCTTGATCATCCAAATTGTCCGAGCGGAACGTCGTTACCTCGATCAAATCGCGCTTGTGCAACACATGCACGATGCGAAAACGTCGACCAATGATGCGCGAGCGACGGAACAGTTTCAAAATCTGTTCAGGACGCGCATTGGTCGCAACGTCAAAATCCTTCGGAATATGCCCGAGCATCAAGTCGCGCACCGCGCCACCCACAACGTAGGCATCAAAGCCCGCTTCAGCCAGTGTTTCGCTGACCACGCGCGCCGACTCAGGGATGTGGCGCGGATTGATGCCGTGCTTTTTCGCCGGATATGAATGTGCCTTGTGCGTCACGGTTTTTTGCGCGCGCGCCTTGAGTTTTTTCTTCGCTTCACGCGACGCACCCGCGCTTTTCACCACGGTTGATGAGTCGGACGCTTCTGCACGCGCATCCGCCGCAGTCGTACTTTTACGACTTTTTGGAGTGAATAATTGTTTGATAAAGGTTCTAATCATTGTTGTTTCATGGTTTCAGCGCCGCACATCATGGCGACGCGAATAATTCTAAAATCGGCCAGCGCCGGGTCAAAGCGATGGTACGCAAAGTCGTATCGGGATTACAGGCAATCGGGAACGTTGCTTTTTCCAGTAGCGGAACATCGTTCATCGAATCGGAGTAGAAGAAACTACTCACTTGCCCCCAGTCCGCTCCCCGCTCGTTCAACCACTCGCTCACGCGCGTGATTTTACCCGCTTGGAAGCTCGGTGTGCCGATTACTTTACCGGTGAACTGACCATTTTTCTGCTCCGGCGTAGTGCCGATGATGTGCTCAAACCCCAATCGACGTGCAATCGGCTCAATCACAAATTCATTGGTTGCACTGACCAGCACACATTCATGCCCCGAATCAAGATGTTTTTTCACCAAATCCAGCGCCTGAGGGCGAATCATCGGCTCGATGACCTCAGCCATATATTGTTCACGCCATTGCAGTAAATCGGTCATCGGATTAGCCGCCAGCACCTCAAACGCAAATTCCGAATACTCAATAATATCCAATGTCCCTGCACAATACTGATGATAAAACGCGTCATTCCTGCGGTCATATTCAGCACCGTCTACATGGCCGTGCTTTGCCAAAAAATGCCCCCAACCGTGATCCGAATCACCTGGGATCAAAGTTTTATCCAAATCAAATAAAGCAACTGTATTCATATTCCTAATTATCAATTTTTATTCTGCTTGATCAGCACTACTGAGCCACTCTTTGAGTAAAGGCACGGTAATCGCCTGCTTTTTCTGCAAACCATACGCGTCCAACTGTACCAAAAAATCATGTAATTTGGATAAATCGCGGCTGG
>CAYPYQ010000323.1:0-1241 GCA_964414735.1 uncultured Hydromonas sp. | reverse complement strand
TTGTGTACCTGCTTGTTGGTGTGCTTGTGCGCCGCCACCCAAAATGCTGCCGAGCAAGCCACCCAAACCACCGGCTGCGCCCGTTTGCTGTTGACCACCGCCCAAAACGCTGCCCAAGATGTTGCCCAAAGCACCGCCGCCGGATTGTTGGCCACCGCCGAGCATACTGCCGACGATGTTACCCAACGCGCCGCCTGTGCCGCCTGACTGCTGACCACCGCCTAACATTTGCGTGATCACGGCTTGGAGCAATGCGCCTTGCAGGCTGTTGTTGCCGCTGTTGTTGTTACCGCCCAAAACTGAGCCCAATACGCTGTCGAGTAAACTCATCGCTGTGTCCTTTATAAAAATGTCTCAAAAAGTCTCACGCTGTGCACTGATTTGCTGGGAAGTCCAATAAACATGCGCTCATCCAGAGTGACGAGGTATATTAACACGAATTTTGGCGTGTGTAGCCGAGACCTTAATTTTTTTGTCCGAAACAAGTGGCTTGCACACACGCGATTTTGCTTTAAAAATCACCCCAAAGTGCTTGAATTGCCGACAAAGTTGCCAATCCGGCGGTCTCGGTACGCAGCACGCGCGGTCCGAGTAGCACGGCGTGATAGCCGCTTACTTGGGCAGCTTCGAGCTCTTTCGTATCAAAACCACTTTCCGGTCCGATGATTAGCTCAACGGTAGCATCTTTTGTGGCGCATGGCAGATCGTGCAATACTTGGCTTAAGGTTTTCGGTAGCTGCGGATCGGGATGCAAAATGAGTTTGAGGCCTGCGTCGTCACGATTTTGCGCCAGCCAGTCATAGAACGAGAGCGGCGAGGTTAAAACGGGGCGGATGTTGCGCCCGCTTTGTGCACAAGCGGCGATAATAATGCGCTGCCAATGCGCCATTTTTTTCTCAATGCGTTCTGCCGATAGTTTGATTTGGCTGCGTGCGGAGAACAGCGGCACGATGCGATTCACACCCAGTTCCACGGCTTTTTCGATCGTCCAATCCATTTTTTCTGCCGATGACAGACACTGTGCCAACGTGATTTTCAGTGGAGATTCGTTCTTAGTTTGTAGGCTGGGTTCGTCCAGCCAGCGTGCCAGTGCGGATTTTTTCTCCACTTGGGTCAGCTCAATGCTGGCGCTATTGCCCACTCCGTCAAACAGCTCACAGACATCGCCTACGCGCATGCGCAATACGGTCACGGCGTGGTGAAAAATTTCGTCCGGTAATGTGAGTTGATTTGAGCCGACG
>CAYPYQ010000322.1:0-1638 GCA_964414735.1 uncultured Hydromonas sp. | reverse complement strand
ACGCAGGGATAAATGCGTCGTTGAATCCTCAGTTGCTCAAACGCCGCCCGATACGCGGCAAAGCGCTCGCTCTGCCACATCACCGGTTCGGCAAATTGAAAACCCAGCGCACGCAAGGTCGCCAACTGATGCTCGCCGGTTGCGCGCGTGCAGCGCGATTGATCGACATCCTCCATACGCACCAGCCACGTGCCGCCATGCCAATATGCGTGCAGATACGAGGCGAGGGCGGCGATGAGGGAGCCTTGATGCAGTTTGCCGGACGGCGAGGGCGCGAATCGCCCAATATACGGCTCGCCTGCGTGCCGTTGTGCATGCAGCCACGCCTGCGTCAGCCATGTGTCGGGGCGGATCAGTTCAGGCAAGCATTTGGGCAGCGTTTGTACAGTGTCGCAGGCAGGCATTGGGTATAATGGCGGCTGTATTTGAAGTCACTATTCTAACGTATTCACTCCTCTTTATGAACGCTCCTGCCTTTGTCCACCTGCGCATGCACACCGAATTTTCCGTCACCGACGGGATTATCGACGTGGGCGCAGCGGTGTCCAAAGCGCGTGCGGACGGTCAGGTCGCGCTCGGCATGACCGATTTGATGAATACGTTTGGGCTGATTAAGTTTTATAAAAAAGCACGCGACAAAGGTATCAAACCCATCATCGGCGCGGACATCAACATCGTCAACCCCGAGGACGAGCGCGCACCATTTCGCCTGCTGCTGCTGATCCAAAACACGCAGGGCTACTACCGCCTATGTGACCTGATTACCCGTGCGTACGTGGTAAACAATCAGCGCAACTACGCGCAGGTCAGTGCCGAATGGCTGCTGAACGAGACCAACGACGGGCTGATCGCGCTCTCGGGTGCGCAGGATGGCGAAATCGGCCAACTGCTGCTCAAGGGCAAGGACAACCACGCCGCAGAAACCTTGCAACGCTGGCGCGCGGCGTTTAACAACCGTTTTTACCTCGAAGTGCAGCGCATCGACACCGCCGAGTCCGACGAGCAAACCCTGCTCGCGGCGCAGCTCGCAGCGCAGACACACACGCCGCTGGTGGCGACGCACGGCATTCAGTTTCTCAACGCCGAGGATCATCGCGCACACGAGGCGCGGGTGTGCATCGCACGCGGCGACATTCTGGCCAATCCACGTCGGAAAAATGCGTTTGAGGCGTGCCAATACATGCTCTCGCAAGCGGAAATGCAGGCGCGTTTTGCCGATTTACCGAGCGCCCTGGCCAACTCGGTGGCAATTGCGCAGCAGTGTAATCTGACGCTGACTTTGGGCAAGCCGCAGTTACCAGACTTCCCAACGCCGAACGGCGAATCGCTCGACGAATATCTGTGCATCGCCTCGAAACGCGGGCTGGAAGCACGCCTCGAAAAACTCTATCCCGACGCAGATGTGCGTGCCGAGCAAGCGCCGCGCTACCATGAGCGTTTGGACATTGAGCTAAACACCATCATCCAGATGGGTTTCCCCGGTTACTTTTTGATCGTTGCGGACTTCATCCAGTGGGCGAAGGACAACGACGTACCGGTCGGCCCGGGGCGGGGCTCAGGTGCGGGCTCGTTGGTGGCGTATGCCTTGTTGATTACCGATTTGGATCCGCTGGCGTATGACTTGCTGTTTGAGCGATT
>CAYPYQ010000321.1:0-2241 GCA_964414735.1 uncultured Hydromonas sp. | reverse complement strand
CACCGCGTCGTTTATCGCGATTCTCGCCAGTGAGCTGACCGACACCATGATTTTTCATAAGATGATGCAACGCACTTGGCTCACCCGTGCGCTCACCAGCAATGCCGTGAGCATTCCGCTGGATACCATTTTGTTCACCTTACTGGCGTTCTACGGCATCATGAGCTGGAACGAAATGACACAGATTGTCTATGCTGATTTGATCTTTAAAGCTGTGATCGCCACCGTGGTCGCTTTGGCCGTACATTTCGGCCTAAAAAAGCGCAACGGCGCGGTTGAGTTAGCCGCATAAATTGGCTCTATCAGGTGAATTGATGACTTGGCTCACCCACGATTCGGCGCACGTCGCCGCGCCGCTCAAAACCATCGACAATGCACGCCCTGATCTGCAGACGCAGATCGAGCACGTGATTGATTTACCGATCCTCTGCCTGCGCAGCCAAAATCCGGCGGCAGGCAGTACGCTGTCCATTAGCTACACACCAACAGCGCGGATACTTGAGTTATTTGCACTGGATGCCTACATCAAAGGCTACATCGGCCACACCTTAGTACGGGATATGGAATATTTTGTGCAAACCATCGCCGATGAGTGCGCGCGGGTATTGCAAGTGCCTGTCGAATGCGTTGGACAAATTCGTTACAACGGCTTGAGTATGGGGCAGAATATTCGGGTGTGTGCGGGTCGTAAAATCTAATAAAAACAGGGCGCTATCAGCGCCCTTGTTTTTATTGAAACCACCCAAATCATCAAGCTGTTTTTTGCACCGCTTGAATTGCAGTCAAGGCAATGGTGAAGACGATGTCATCGACCAACGCGCCGCGTGACAAGTCGTTCACCGGTTTGCGCAGACCTTGCAGCATTGGGCCGACGGCAATCACGTTGGCGGAGCGCTGTACCGCTTTGTAGGTGCAGTTACCGGTATTTAGGTCTGGGAAGACAAACACGGTGGCGCGACCGGCGACTTTGGAGTTCGGCGCTTTGGATTTGCCGACGGATTCCACGGATGCCGCGTCGTATTGCAACGGGCCGTCAATCGCCAAATCAGGGCGTTGCGCTTGCGCCAATTTGGTGGCTTGATCGACTTTTTCGACGTCAGGGCCAGCACCGGAAACACCGGTGGAGTAGGAGATCATGGCGACGCGCGGCTCGATGCCGAATGCTTTGGCGGAGTCGGCGGACTGAATCGCGATGTCGGCGAGCTGCTCGGCAGTTGGATTCGGATTGATCGCACAGTCACCGTAGACCAATACTTGATCCGGCATGAGCATGAAAAATACGCTGGAGACGATGTTGGCGCCCGGGGCGGTTTTGATGATTTGCAATGCCGGACGCACGGTGTTTGCCGTGGTGTGAACTGCGCCGGAGACCAGACCGTCGATTTCGTCCAAGGCCATCATCACCGTGCCTTGCATCACAGTGTCTTGCAACTCTTCCAGTGCTTTTTCTGGGGTCATGCCTTTGGCCTTGCGCATTTCGACCAATGGGGCGACGTAGTTGGCGCGAGTCAACGCCGGATCCATACATTCGAGTTCAGCCGGTACGGTCAAGCCTTGTTCGGCAGCGACGCGTTCCACGTCTTCACGTTTGGCCATCAGTACGCAGCGGGCGATTTTTTTCTCAGTACAGATGATGGCGGCTTTGACGGTGCGCGGTTCGTCGCCTTCTGGCAATACGATGCGTTTATTTGCTTTACGGGCTTTTTCGATCAGCAGATGACGGAACTCCGGTGGTGAGAAGAATTGTTCGGTCTCGGCAGTGGCGCGCGCTTTGATGTCTGCGATGTTCAATGCGCTGGCTACGTCGGCATTTTGATCAATCGAGCCGATGACTTTGCCTTTGGCGACGTGCAGATTTTGTACGGCCAAATCGGTGCAGATGGCTTGTACGTGATAGGGCTGAGCGGCGACGAATACGACGTCTGATTGTAGATTGCGAATCAATTGGCCATTCAGTTGCGCGGCGTAGGGTGCCAACGCGCCCGCTTGAGCGAAGTCGGCTACGACACCTTCAACCACAACCACTTGAGCGTCAGATGCCGCTGCGTAGTAGGCGACGATGATGTCTTCCATCAATTGATCGCTGTTGCCTGCCGCCAATAATTGTGCGGCTTTTTCAACGGCAACGCCTTGGCCGATGGGTTGGAATTGCGCCACTTTTAAACCGGATTTTTGCAGCTCGGCAGCCAGACCATTGGCCACAGGTTTCATGTCCGAACCAGCGCCCATCGGCGCGACATA
>CAYPYQ010000320.1:0-1268 GCA_964414735.1 uncultured Hydromonas sp. | reverse complement strand
CATTTAGCACATGATGAAAACACGATAAAAAAAGAAAACCACCGCTTGGGTGGCTTTCTGCGTACTCATTTATGTTTGCTGCTAAATTAGCAATAACCAGGGGCTATCCGTCCGAGTCAACCGCCCTTCAGGACAACACATCGGACGCATCCGCTTTTTTCTCTTCCGCAGCATGTGCCACGATATCCGAGCAGTCGATGCCCGCAGTTTGCAAGCGCTCGGTCAGCGCCTTTTGATTGTTTTCCGCTTGATCCAAACGCGCTAAAACCGCTTTGAGCGCCTGCGCCACTGGATCGGCGTCATTGCTCGCGCTCACACCATAGGCTGAAAATTCTGGCAATTTTTTCTCGGTTTTCGAGCCGACGATGTGCGCCGGATTGCCCACCGCTGTTGCACCCGCCGGAACCGGCTTGATCACCACCGCATTCGAGCCAATTTTTGCACCCGCACCAACCGTAAAGCTGCCCAATACTTTTGCGCCACCACCGACGATCACACCATTTTCCAGCGTCGGATGGCGTTTTGCACCACGCTCCAGCGACGTACCGCCAAGCGTCACACCTTGATAAATCGTGCAATCATCGCCGACCTCCGCTGTTTCGCCGATCACAATGCCCATGCCGTGGTCGATGAACACGCGCCGCCCCATTTTCGCACCGGGATGAATTTCAATGCCCGTCAACCAGCGTGAAATATGCGATAAAAACCGCGCCGGCCAGCGAAACTGATTGATCCACAGGCTGTGCGCCACACGGTGAATCGCCAGCGCATGCAAACCCGGGTAACACGTCAACACCTCCCAATTCGAGCGCGCCGCAGGGTCTTTGTGACGGATAGTTTGGATGTCTTCTTTCAAATGTGTGAACATAATCAACCTCTTGGTTACAACAAAATATATAGACGAATCATAACGCAAATTACCCCGCCTGTCAGACCCCTATTCCCCAGCGCTCGGCTCATGGCGCGCTAAAACCGCACGCGCAATGCCGCGCAAGAAATTCACCTCATTGTTCGACAATTGTGTACGGGCAAACATCGCGCGCAGCCGCGTCATGGTCTCAGACGGAATCTGCGGATTGAGTAACTCCAGCGCCACCAGCATCTGCTCCCAATGCGCCAACATACCCTCGATTTTTTCCACGTCCGCCGACTGCTGTTGCAACGGCAGCTCGCTGCTCATCTTCGGTGTGCTCAGTACAAACGCGTGCTCCATCTCATTCGTACCATGCAACATCGCCTGCCGCAAGCTGTACGTCATCACCTGCACC
>CAYPYQ010000319.1:0-1846 GCA_964414735.1 uncultured Hydromonas sp. | reverse complement strand
CCGGTGGCCTGCATATCGACCCAGATGGCGCCGGAGGCGATGCAATCGAGTACGAACAAGCCCCCGACCGCGTGCACGGCGCCGGCCACGGCTTTGAGGTAGTCGTTCGGTAAAATCATACCGGAGGCAGTTTCGACGTGCGGCGCGAACACGACCGCGGGCTTTTCCTCGGCGATTTTTGCCACGACTTCGTCAATCGGCGCGGGTGCGAACGGCTGCTGCGAGCCTGCGTTTGCTTGACGCGCTTTCATCACGGTGACGTTCGGCGTGATGCCGCCCATTTCGATGATTTGTGACCAGCGGAAGCTGAAAAAGCCGTTGCGAATCACGAGGCATTTTTCGTTTTGCGCCAGTTGGCGTGCGACCGCTTCCATCGCGTACGTGCCGCCACCCGGGACGAGCGCGACGGCTTGGGCGTTGTACACTTTTTTCAGCGTCGCGGAGACCTCATTCATCACGCGCTGGAACTGCGCGGACATGTGGTTGAGCGAGCGGTCGGTGAATACGACCGAGTATTCGAGCAGGCCGTCTGGATCAATATTGGGTAACAAAGCGGGCATGATTTTTCCTTTGATTATGCTGTGAATGGATGGATTGCATTATAACAAAGGCGTGTTCAATTGCATCCGTCGTTTTTTTGTGCCACCATATACGCGGCATGTGCCAAAAATTTTATCCACTATGAACAAGGGAGGTGTTATGGGTTGGATTATCACTATTTTGGTTGGTGCGTTGATCGGCTGGTTGGCCGGGAAACTGATGAACAGCAGCAACGGCTTTTGGATGGATGCCCTCATCGGTGTGGTGGGGTCCGCATTGGGACGTTTTTTGGGTGGAATGTTGGGTATCCAAAGCGCAGCCAATGCCGGTAGCTTTTCACTCAGCGGCATTATTTTTGGCGTGATTGGCGCGGCGTTGTTGATTTTCATCGCGCGTGCGCTGGGCATTTCCAATAAGTCGTAAACCCCAAACTGCATGACGAAGGCGAGCCTAAAGCTCGCCTTTTTTAGTATGTATCCTGTGAATGATTTAGCGCGAGAAATGAATCACCTGCTCATTCAACTCTGCCTCAGCATTTTGCTCTGATTCGCCCACCGCGCACGGCTCTTCATCAAACGCGATGTCGCCCTCTGCCACCGGCGTATTCACGGTCAGATTTTTGAAATCAAATAAGTCGGCATCCATCAAATGCGATGGCACGACCGTGCCCATGGCGCGCGCCATATTCTCGACCCAGCCTTTTTTCTTGCCCCATTCGGCGATCAGTGCTTTCATCGCTTGGCGTTGCAGGTTTTCCTGCGAGCCGCACAGATTGCACGGAATGATCGGGAATTGCTTCATTTCGGCGTAGCGCTCCATGTCGGCTTCGGTGCAGTATGCCAGCGGGCGAATGACGACGTGTTTGCCATCGTCGGAAACGAGTTTCGGCGGCATGGCTTTGATTTTCGCGGCGTAAAACAGATTGAGCAAAAAGGTTTCGAGAATATCGTCACGATGATGGCCAAGGGCGATTTTCGTCGCACCGAGTTCGTCCGCCACACGGTACAAAATCCCACGACGCAAGCGCGAGCACAGCCCACAGGTGGTTTTACCCTCTTCGATCACCCGTTTGACGATGGAGTAGGTGTCTTGGTTTTCAATGTGATACGGCACGCCGACGCTGTCCAAATAATTCGGTAATACCTCTGGCGGAAATCCCGGCTGTTTTTGATCGAGGTTAACCGCCACGATGTCAAAATGAATCGGCGCACGCTCACGCAGCTTGAGCAATACGTCGAGCAGACCGTAGCTGTCTTTACCACCCGACAGACAAACCATGACTTTATCGCCCTCCTCGATCATGTTA
>CAYPYQ010000318.1:0-1046 GCA_964414735.1 uncultured Hydromonas sp. | reverse complement strand
ACCGCCTGCTGTTTCATCATATTCGACAGCGCGGCGATTTTGTCACGGTACTGCGCTGCGGTTTCAAAATCCAACGCACCGGCTGCCGACTGCATTTTTCCTTGCAAATCATGCAACACTTCGTCCGACTCACCGCGCAGAAATTTCATGCTCGCCGCGACATCCTCAGCATACTCCGATGCGCTGATCAGCCCAACGCACGGTGCAGTGCAACGGTCAATCTGATACAGCATGCATGGACGCGAGCGATTGCGATACACCGTTTCATCGCAGGTGCGCAGGCGAAAAACTTTTTGCAGCAGTTTGATGCTTTCTTTGACCGCGTAGCCATTGGGAAACGGCCCGAAATATTGATGTACCTTGTCCACCGCACCACGGTAGTACACCATACGCGGGAATTCGTGCCGTGTCATTTTCAGAAATGGGTAGGATTTGTCGTCACGAAATAGGATGTTATAGCGCGGTGTGAGCGTTTTGATCAGATTGTTTTCGAGCAGCAGCGCTTCGGTTTCCGTGCGCGTCACGGTGACTTCAACGCGAGCAATTTTCTGCACCATCAATGCAATACGTGGAGATAAGCTCGCCTGACGCTGAAAATAGCTGGTCACGCGTTTTTTCAAATCCTTGGCTTTACCCACATACAGCACCTCGTCATTCGTACCGATGTGCCGATACACACCCGGCAAGTGCGGCAAATTAGCCAACAATTCGCTCGGGTCAAATACCGACTCTGTACTTATATCTGGATGTGATGGCGTTAATTCTTTTGGCGTCATGGGGTGATAATAATGCTATTTTTAGTCATAATCGAAATGATGCCCGAGTTTATCCCATCACGGGGATTAATTTGCTTTTTACGGAGCTTATACCTTGAAATTCGCATTTCGATGTAACCGATTTCTTTTTCTTGTGATTTGAATCGTTTTTTGTTGCGTTTTGAGCAAAATAATCGCTGTCATCCCCAGCAAAACCTGTCCAAAAGCGAGATACCTCAGTTAGAATATCAAAATTACAAATTTATGACAAATATGAACTCGTCATCAAAT
>CAYPYQ010000317.1:0-4889 GCA_964414735.1 uncultured Hydromonas sp. | reverse complement strand
ACCCAGCGGTCAATGCGATCCGATAACGTCATCGGCATCGCCTGCTCCAAATTCAACTCACGTAAAATCGTGCGCACATGCGCCTGATCGTCGTCATGCGCATGATGCGGACCGGTATGCGCATGATGAGCATCAGCGTGCACTTTGTGTGCATGGTGATGCAGCGGATGCGCTGGCGGTGGCGTTAGTTTTTTCACATCGGATAAAACCGCAGCCAATTCCTCCACACCGCCATTTTTCACCCCAATGGTTTCCACCACCGGCACACCAAGACGTCGACTCAGGATGGCTTTGTCAATTTCAATCCCGCGTCGTCTGGCCACATCCATCATATTGAGCACCACAAGCATCGGGATGCCCAGACGCTGCACCGACAGAACCAAACGCAGCCCCCGGCGCAGATTGGTTGCGTTCAATACGCAGACCACATAATCGGGACGCTTTTCACCTTTGGCTTTGCCAGCCAATACGTCACACGTCACCCGCTCATCGGGCGAGCGCGGATAAAGACTGTAAGTACCGGGCAGATCGAGGATGCGTAGGATTTGCCCCGAGGCGGTGGTAAACCGCCCTTCTTTGCGCTCCACCGTCACACCGGCGTAGTTGGCCACTTTTTGACGACTGCCGGTCAAAGCATTGAAAATCGCGGTCTTACCGCAATTGGGATTGCCCACCAGCGCGACCAAAGCACCAGTTGGGAATATTTGAATCGTTTGTTCGGTCATACAAGGCTTTCAGAAAATCATGCGGCTCATCGGCCTCAATCACCTTCAAGAGCATTAACCCAAATGCAGGCGGCTTCCTCGGGATGCAGAGCAAACGTTGAATGACCGACACGCACCACCACTGCTCCTTTGCGCAGCAGCGAGCGGCGACGCACGGTGACGTGTTCTCCTTGGAGAAAGCCTATTTCCTCCAGCCACGGACGCCAGTCTTGCGCATCATCTGGCACGCGCAATTGTTGGATGATTAAATCCTGTCCAACGGGCGCCTGATTCAAATTAAGCAATGAATTCATGTTTGTTCGGGTCTAACGGTCGGAGTCCGCTGTCAGCATGACACTTCTGTCGCATAACCTCTGACCGTATGGGGTTAATTTCCGCTCATTATAGCGCAACCCGTTCATCAAATAAATGCAAATTATTATCATTAGCCGTGTTATTGGTGAGGTTTATTTGAAAAACAACACAACTCGCATGAGCACATCCCAATCAAAAACCCCGAGCGGATGTCGGGGTTTTTGATGAGGTAGAACAGTTTACGGATACAGTGCATCAAGCACCCAAATACGCTTCCTGTACTTTCGGATCGCTGAGCAAAGCTTGCGCATCACCAGTCATAATCATGTTGCCTGAGTCCATCACATAACCGCGATCGGCTGCTTGCAACGCGAGATTCGCATTTTGCTCGACCAAAATCACGGTCATACCTTCGCTGGAGACTTTGTCAATCACCTGGAAAATGGTTTCGGTCAGTACCGGTGACAAGCCCATCGACGGCTCATCAAGGATCAACAGTTTCGGCTGGCTCATCAGCGCACGCGCCATCGCCAACATCTGCTGCTCACCGCCGGACATCGTACCGGCCAACTGATTCGCACGCTCTTTCAAACGCGGAAAAGTGGTGAACGCATAGTCCACACCACGCTCGAATGCCTCTTTATCGTCGTGCAGATACGCACCCATTTGCAGATTTTCCACGATGGTCATGCGTGCAAACACACCACGCCCCTCAGGAACCATCACCAGACCTTGCTTGAGCAATTCCCAGGTCGGAATGCCTTTGATCGATTTACCTTGGAAAGAAATATCACCGTTTTTGTACGGCAGCAAGCCCATTAAGGCCTTGAGTGTCGTGGTTTTACCGGCGCCATTCGCACCGATCAGTGTGACCAATTCGCCTTGGTATACGTCCATATCCACGCCTTTGACTGCTTGGATACCGCCGTAGGCCACCTGCAGCCCTTTGATGCTCAATAAAGGTTGTTGATTTGTATTCATAGCTGTACTCATGCGTGATGCCCTCCCAGATACGCCTCGATCACTTTCGGATCTTTACGTACATTTTCAGGCAAGCCTTGTGCCAAAATTTTACCGTAGTCCAAAACGGTCATCTCGTCACACAAACCCATGACCAGTTTCACGTCGTGCTCAATAATCAGGATGGTAACGCCGTCGTTGCTGATTTTACGCAACAATTGGGTCAACTCGACTTTCTCAGTCGCATTCATACCCGCTGCCGGCTCATCCAGCGCCAACAGTTTCGGATCCGTCGCCAAAGCACGGGCGATTTCCAAACGGCGTTGGTGACCGTATGACAGGTTTTTTGACACGTAGTCGTGGTATTTGCCAATGCCGACGTAATCGAGCAGCTCCATCGCACGCGCGCGAATCGCTTTTTCTTCATCGCGCACAGATTTCAACCCCAAGATGGAGCCGAGCACGCCGCCGTGGGTACGCACATGGCGACCCACCATGACGTTTTCCACCGCAGTCATTTGACCGAACAGGCGAATATTTTGGAAAGTACGCGCAACACCCGCTTTGGCCACCTCATGCACCGCCGTCGGTTCATACGGTTTGCCATCCAGAACGAATTCACCCGAATCCGGCTCGTACAAACCCGTAATCACGTTAAAAAACGTGGTTTTACCCGCACCGTTCGGACCGATCAGACCGTACACGGTATTTTTCTTCACTTCGATGCCCACATCGGACAACGCCTTCAGACCACCGAAACTTTTATTCACACCCTTGACTGAGAGCATGACATTGTTTTGACTCATCATTCTCTCCTTATGCGACTTTGGTTGGTTTACTGGCGACACTATTTTTAATGTCTTCATCTTTCTTGTCATTGCGCTCTGGCGTCGGCCACAAGCCTTTTGGACGGAACAACATGATCAACACCATACACAAACCCAAGATCAACTGACGCAAGATCGCCGTATCAATGAGCAATTTACCAAACATCGCTTTTTGCATCGGCTCAACCGTAAAGCGCAGGAACTCAGGCAAGAAATACAACACCAACGCACCCAATACCACACCCGGAATGTGCCCCATACCGCCCAATACCACCATGGTCAAAATAACAATGGATTCCATGAACGAGAATGACTCAGGAGAAATAAAACCTTGGAACGCTGCAAACATACCGCCCGCAACGCCGCCAAAAGTCGCGCCCAGAGAGAACGCCAGCAGTTTTACATTGCGCACGTTAATACCCATTGCTTTGGCCGCAATATCATCCTCGCGTAACGCCATCCACGCACGACCCAAACGCGAGTATTGCAAGCGATAACACACGAAAATCGTCAATGCCGCCAAGATCAAAAACAAGTAGTAATACAAGAACTCTTTGGTGAACTGCACACCTCCGATGGTCAAAGTACGATCCAATGGATAGCCGAACACACTCACCGGGTCAATGCGGTTAATCCCGCGCGGACCGTTGGTCAGATTGAATTCGTTTTTACCCAAATTATTCATGAAAATACGGATGATTTCACCGAAGCCCAAGGTTACCAGAGCCAAGTAGTCACCGCGCAATTTCAAAATCGGCGTACCGAGCATAATCCCCGCAATCGCTGCCAAACCAGCACCGAGTGGAATAATCACCAACAACGGAATGTGCAGCCCATTCGGGAAATGCTGATGGAAAAACGCGAAGTTATCCGACAAATGCGATGACGACAACAACGCCACCATATACGCACCGACCGCATAAAACGCGATATAGCCCAAGTCCAGCAGACCGGCAAAACCGACCACAATATTCAAGCCAAGAGCCAGCATCACATACAGCAAAGCCATGTCAATGATGCGTACCCAAGTCGTACCACCCAATTCCTTGGCAATGAACGGTAAAACCGCCAGCAATACGATGCACAAAATCACTCCGATCATGGAGTCTTTCGGGCTGAGTTTTTTCAAAAATCCCATTATCTTCTCCTCGCCTTATGCACGGTCTGCGACACGTTGACCCAATAAACCGGAGGGACGGAAAATCAGCACGACCACCAATACGACGAACGCAAACACGTCCTCATACTCCGCACTGATGTAGCCCGCACCCATGGCTTCAACCAAGCCCAGCGCCAAGCCACCGACCAATGCACCCGGAATATTACCGATACCACCCAAAACCGCCGCGATAAACGCCTTCATCCCCGGAATAAAGCCCATGTAAAAATGCACTTTTCCACCGTAGTTTGAGGCAAACAAAATACCTGCAACCGCCGCCAAAGCCGCACCAATCATGAAGGTTGCAGAAATGACACGGTTTGGATTCACGCCCATCAAAGCGGTTACATTCACGTTCTCCGAAGTAGCGCGCATGGCACGACCGAGCTTTGTGTGATTGACCAAGAAAAACAAACCGCCCATCATAATCACCGACACGATCATGATGATGATCTCGCGCATGGTGATACCGACATTACCAAATAAGTTAATGCGGTTGGCTGGGAACACATCTGGGAATGGGAAGTGCTCACGCCCCCAGAACTGCATGGCCAAGGCCTGCAAAATAAACGACACACCAATCGCCGTGATCAACGGCGCCAATTTAGGCGCATGACGCAGCGGACGATAAGCCAGACGCTCCACCAAAAAACTGGTGATCATACACGCCACCATCGCAGCCAGCGTCGCAATCAGCAGCGCCACCACAGAACCCACACCCGCCTTGATCAACATCGTGGTCACGGTCATCGCCACCATTGCGCCAATCATAAATACTTCGCCGTGAGCGAAGTTAATAATGCCCAGAATACCGTACACCATGGTATAACCTAAGGCGATCATGGCATACAGGCTTCCTTTAATTAAGCCATTAATGAGCTGTTGTACAAACAGATCGAATGCACTCATCGTCGCACCCCTTTT
>CAYPYQ010000316.1:0-2145 GCA_964414735.1 uncultured Hydromonas sp. | reverse complement strand
CACACCGGCGCGCTACCAGCATCTGGCCAAAGAAAACATCCCTGTGGTGACACTGCCCAACGAGGCGGGGTATATCCGTGTGATCGCGGGTGAATACGAAGATGCGCGCGGTGCAGCGCAAACCTTCACCGAAATGAATGTCTGGGACATCGTACTGCATGCAAATGCGGCGGCATCATTGCAACTGCCGGAACATCACAACCTCAGCATGGTCGTGCTGCGCGGCGATGTAACGTTCAATGGCACACAGACCGCACATGCAGGTGAGTTGGTGGGGTTTGTGACCGAGGCGGGTACGATAGAACTGCAAGCAGGCAGCGAAGAAGTCAAAATCCTACTGCTGTCCGGCGTACCGATTGATGAGCCAGTTGTGGGCTACGGACCGTTTGTGATGAACACCCAGCAGGAAATCCGCCAAGCGATTAACGATTTTAATGCAGGACGGTTTGGCGCGATTGAGTAATGTGATTAAAGAAAAATTAGATCAGGAGTTTTTATGAAAACAGTGTTTCATGCGGCGCAAAGTCGAGGCTATGCCGATCATGGTTGGCTCAAAAGTTACCACACCTTCAGTTTTGGCCATTACTACGATCCCGATCGCATGGGCTTTGGCGCTTTGCGCGTAATCAACGATGACCATGTACGAGGTGGGAGCGGATTCGGCGAGCATCCGCACCGTGATATGGAAATCATCAGCATTCCGCTCGAAGGTGATCTCGCGCATGGTGACAGCATGGGGCATCGTGGCGTGATTCGCAAAGGTGAGGTTCAGGTCATGTCGGCCGGAACCGGTATTGTTCACAGTGAAATGAATGGTAATATAGATCAACCAGTGAAGTTTTTGCAAATTTGGGTGGTTCCGAATCAGCGCAATGTGACACCGCGGTATCAGCAAATGAGTATTGCCGATGGCGCAGTGGGTAATGATTTTCAACAAATTTTGTCGCCGAATGCCGATGACACCGGTGTTTGGATTCATCAAAACGCATGGTTTCATTTGGCCAATTTGTCGCAAGGTACACATAGAACCTATACTTTGAAACAATCGGGTAATGGTGTGTATGTATTTGTCATCGGCGGTTCAGTGCAGGTGGCTGGTCACGATTTGAACGCGCGTGATGGACTGGGCATTAGTGAAGTGGAGCAGTTCGATTTGAATGCTTTGGGTGATGCACAGATCTTGCTGATGGAAGTGCCGATGAGTTTTTAAACAATGATTTGCTCAATGCATTGATCATGCAGATATAAATAAAGGAGATTGGCATGCAACAAAAAAATATTGCTTTGGTAATCGGCAGTTTGCGTCGTGATTCGATCAATCGAAAAATTGCTTTATACATTCAAAGTATCGCACCGTCATCGTGGCAGATCACCGAAGTGCAGATCGGTGATTTACCCGTCTATAACCAAGATTTTGATAATGAATCCATCGCCGCGTATGATCGCGTGCGCCAGCAGCTTCAGTCTGCCGATGCGGTGCTGTTCGCTACGCCGGAACATAATCGCTCGATTCCCGCCGCACTGAAAAATCTGCTCGATGTGGCCTCGCGTCCGGCGGGCAAAGGTGTTTGGGCGGGCAAGCGTGCAGCCGTGGTCTGTGCGTCGCCCTCGACCTACGGCGGGTTGTCATCCGGTCTGCATTTGCGACAGGTACTTGAATCTTTGGGCGTGACGGTGATGATCAGCCCCGAAGTGTTCTTGAGTAAAGCCTTTGATTTATTCAATCAGCAGGGCGAGTTTGATAATGAGCGCTCGCAAGCATTTTTACAAAAATTTGTCACCGCGTGGGATGCTTGGCTTGAGCAATAGCTACATTGTTGTTGCTGTCAGCTATCCGCCGAGGCAATCACTCTGAGTTGATTGAGCACTTGATTGACGCGCAGCACGCGATCGGGCAGTTCGGGCATGTCGTAGGTGAGGCGGATTTTGTCTTGTCCGTTGAGTTTGACGTTGCGGTCTTTTTGGATGAGTTGGATCATCGACAATCCGTCAATCGGGGCATTTTTACCAAAGTGAATTTGTCCGAGCGATGCGGCGATGTCCATTTTGATGATGCCCATGGTTTGGGCGCGTAGGCGCAGGCGGTGGGTTTCGTTCAGGGCTTTGGCCGGTGTCGGTAGTTCGCCAAAGCGATCGACGATTTCC
>CAYPYQ010000315.1:0-5016 GCA_964414735.1 uncultured Hydromonas sp. | reverse complement strand
TATTCAGATGTCCGAGGCGCAAAAACACATAGAGGCCGAGCAAAAAAACCGTGAATACGTTGAGCTCATTTCGCACATGACACCGGCGGATTTACTGCCCGGTGCACACGAAGCGCTGCTGGCGGTACGCGCAGCGGGGTTAAAAGTCGCGCTCGCGTCTGCCAGTAAAAACGGCCCGATGATTTTGGAGCGATTAGAAGTCGCCGGTTTATTCGATACCATCGTCGATCCGTCTTTGCTCAAAAACGGCAAACCCGATCCAGAGATTTTCCTTACCGCAGCTAAGCAGCTGGGGTTGGCGCCGCATGCCTGTATCGGTGTCGAAGATGCTATTTCAGGTATCGAAGCAATCAAAAGCGCGGGTATGTTTGCCGTGGGCATCGGCGATGCAAACGTACTGGCGCAAGCCAATGTGGTATTGCCCAACTTGCTTGAATTCAACTGTACACAGCTCATTGCGGCAGCACAAAATTAATAGGTGTCATACAAAAGCCAGCGGAAATTTAAATTCACGCTGGCTTTTTTTATCCAATGATTGCGTTATTTAACGTAGGGAGTGGGTTTTTGTGTAGACTCACGCACCACCAATTCGGGATGGCGTGATTCACAGAAATCATCATCCAGATTACCCGCAATTTTTTCCATCAGCAAATGAATTGCACGCTCACCCATCTGACGCACATTCACCCGCATCGAAGTTAGGCGTGGGGTAACGTAGCCGGACAAAGGAATGCAGTCAAATCCTGCCAATAAAAAATCCTTCGGCGCAAACAAGCCCACCTGATTCATGGCTGACATACAACCGATCGCGGTCACATCATTCGCCGCGAAAATCGCATCAAACTCACGTCCACTGCGCAGTAGCTCTTGCCCCGCCAAATAACCGCCCTGCTCGGTAAAATCACCCGGCAGCAGCATGGCCGGCTCCAAACCATGATGTTTTAACGCGTCAATCACCCCACGCTGCCGCTCGCGCGCCTCGTAGTGATCCTGCGGACCGTTGATGAACACGATTTTGCGCGCACCCTGCTCATACAGATGATCAATCATCACACGCGTAGCGCAAATATTATCCGTTACGACAGCGGTTCCTGAACCGTCTTCCTTGACATGATTGACCCAGACATTCGGTACGCGGCTGGTCACACGATCCAAAACATTATCCTCAATTTCAGGAGTCGCGAAAATCAATCCGTCCACTTTACCAAACAGGGAGCGGGCGATTTTCTGCACTGTTTTTTGCTTACCATCGGTACCGGCCAACAAAATATTTGAACCATGGTGACGCGCTGCTTTTTCCAGCCCTTTAATCAACTCAGGGAAAAACTCACTGTACATTTCCTGCGGAAAGATTACACCAATCACTTCTTGGCGACGGGTGCTCAGACTGCGCGCACCGGCGTTCGGCAAATAATTTTTTTGCTCGATCACCGCCAAAACGCGCTCGCGCAATTTTTCGGAAACCGACGGAGAGTTATTCAATACCCGTGAAACCGTTGCCACCGAGACACCGGCAGCCTGTGCGATGGATCTAACGTTATGTCCCATGATATGCACCTAATATATTTTTATAATTAAGACCTACTGTTCTGGATCAAATGTAACTGCTTTCAACGATATAAAAATGACAAACCGTCAGCCTCTATTATGCTATCAATTCGGCTCCAATTGGTTAGATTCCCTCAATTTTTATCGCACCATACTGTCCCAAACCTTGTGTAATCGTTTGACCGAGACCGGCATCGGCGTACGCAGCTCCTGCGCGAACAATCCAACCCGTAATTCCTCCAGCAACCAGCGAAATTCCATCAGTCGCACATCGACTGCCATCTCCGCCGTACGCTGCATATTCCACTCGCGTTGCCAATTCTGCTGCAAAGGCAGCATATCGCGCATACACTGCACATCCCGATCTGCGCCGCCTTTGAGTTTATCGCCGCGCATCACAATCGCTTTGAAATACCGTGGGTAATGCACCAGCTGCGTATACGGCGTCTGCTCGATAAACCCTTTCGGTGTCAATCGCTCGATCTGCTCGCCAATGTCTTTATGCTGCGCCGCATGCGGCTTGATACTCACTAATTTTTTCTGCGCTGCTTGCCATTCGCTCAAAACACTCATCACCACGCGCGAGACCTCCTGCACGATCAGACCCAAGCGCGTTTTCGCCTGCTCAATCATGCGCTCAAAGCTCACCGCATCGGTCGGCTCGTGTTGCGTTTCATCCAACTGACACGCGCGACGCAAACTGACGCTCAAAATTTCCGCCTTCACCTGCTCCAGCGTGCCACCGGTCAAACCGACAAACAGCATACCGAGCTGCGTCGCATCAGGGATATTTTTCTCCAGATGCTTCAAATTATCCTTGAGCGCAATTCGCGCCAGACGCAGCAAACCGCGCGTATGCACCGCACGTGCCTGCACCTCATTGTCCCACACAGTCAACTCGCAATGCTCGCCCATGTCTTGCAACGCCGGATAACCGAACAAAGTCTGTTTGCCTTTTTGCAAACTCATCAACTCCGGCAACTCGCCAAAGTCCCAGGTCGTAATCGCCTGTCCACCATCCAACGACACATCAGCCGTCGCATTGGCATCCGCCGTTTTCGCCACCGACTGCGCCGCCGTACTTTGAAATTGCTCGCGCGCCTGCACGCCAAAATGCTGACGCAGCAAAGCCAAATTGCGGCTCATTTCCACCTGACGGCCATATTCATCGAGCAATTTAAAATTCATGAATGAATGCGGCGACAGCAACTCCAATTTAAAATCCGCCGTTTTCAACTGCTGCATGGTCTGCAAACGCACGTATTCGATCAGCGCATCCATCAGCGGCACTTGCCCAACCTTGCGCTCCTTCGCCGCCCAGTCAATAAAGCTCTGTGAAAAATCCGGCAGCGGCACACAATGACGACGCAGTTTTTGCGGTAAGGATTTGAGCAAGGCCTGCACCTTTTCCTTGAGCATACCCGCAACCAACCACTCCACCTGCGTTTGCGACACAAAGTTCAAAACCGTCATCGGCACGGCCAATGTCACCCCATCGCGGTGCGAGCCCGGCTCGAAGTGATATGTCAGCGCACAATCCACGCCACCGACATTCATATTTTTTGGGAACAACTCCGTGGTCACACCCGCCGCTTCGTGACGCATCAATTCGTCGCGTGTCAGATACAGGCGTTTCGGCTCGGTTTTGATGATTTCGTCGTGCCATTTTTGCAGTGCGCGTGTATCGCAAATTTCTTTCGGAATCACCGCGTCGTAAAACGCCACAATCAACTCATCATCGACCAATACATCTTGTCGCCGCGCCTTGTGCTCAATTTTCTCGATCTGCGCGATCAACTGTGTGTTGTGCGTGATGAACGGGAAACGCCCTTCCAATTCATGCTGTGCCACACCATCGCGGATGAAAATCTCGCGCGCCTCGCTCGGGTTAATGCGTGCATAACTCACCGGTCGTGCGCTGTACACCACCAGCCCGTACAAAGTCGCGCGCTCATCGGCCTGCACCTGACCCGATTTTTTGCGCCAGCGTGGTTCAGAATACGATTTGCTCAATAAATGTGCGGCGATTTTCTCCAACCATTTCGACTCGATTTTCGCAATCGTACGCGCGAACAGACGCGAGGTTTCAACCAGTTCCGCCGCCATCACCCACTGTGCATTTTTCTTACTCACGCTGCTGCCCGGCCACAGGTAAAACTGGATGCCGCGCGCACCGAGATAGTATTGCGAGCGCTGCCCCACCTTCGCCTGATTCGCCTGCTGCTGCGCGGTAGCGTTTGGATTCGGTTTTGGCTCGTTTTTAAAGCCGACGTTACCCAGCAAGCCCGTGAGCAACGCGCAATGCAGCTGCTCATACGTCGGTTCGGTTTCATTTTCTCGCCAACCTTGCTCTTTCACCAACGTTTTGAGTTGGCTGTGGACGTCGCGCCACTCGCGCAGGCGCAAATGATTGAGAAAGTTTGTGCGGCACAAATCCTGTAACTGGCGATTGGACTTTTTATGCGCCACCGCCTCCTCAAACCATTTCCAGATTTTCAGATAGCTTAAAAACTCTGATTGCGGATCAGCGAATTTCACATGTGCCGCATCCGCTTGCTGCCGTGCCTCTTGCGGACGGTCACGCACATCTTGCACCGACAAGGCGGCGGCGATAATCAGCGTTTCTTTCAACGCATTGTGTTCACGCGCAGCCAAAATCATGCGACCGACACGAGGATCAATCGGCAGTTTGGCCAACGCCCGACCGATTTCGCTCAGCTCGTTTTTCGCGTTGAGTGCGCCCAATTCCTGCAATAGATGATAACCGTCGCTGATTGCGCGATTGAGCGGCGCTTGTACGAACGGAAACGCCTCGATCTGCGTCAGAACGAGCGACTTCATGCGCAAAATCACGTTTGCTAAGGATGAACGTAAAATCTCTGGATCGGTAAAATCTGAACGACTCTGAAAATCCGCTTCGTCGTACAAACGGATACACACGCCCGCCGCCACACGACCGCAGCGACCCGCACGCTGATTCGCCGCCGCTTTGGAAATCGGCTCGATTTGTAACTGCTCAACCTTTTGACGATAGGAATAGCGCTTCACCCGCGCCAGTCCCGTGTCCACGACATAACGGATGCCCGGTACGGTGAGCGAGGTTTCCGCCACATTGGTGGCGAGCACGATGCGGCGTGCGTTGGATGGCTTGAAAATACGATCTTGCTCAGCTGCGGATAGACGCGCAAACAGCGGTAAAATCTCGGTGTGCGCCGGATGGTGTTTGCGCAGCGCTTCGGCAGCTTCGCGAATTTCGCGTTCACCTGGTAAAAACACCAGCACGTCGCCACTACCCTCGCGTGCCAACTCATCCACCGCATCGACGATACCATCGTACAAATCACGCTCGCTCTCGCGTGCCGATTCATCCGCTTGTATGGGTCGATAACGCACCTCGACTGGATAGGTTCGCCCACTGACATTGATGATCGGCGCAGGTTTGCCTTGATGCGCGAAATGCTCGGCAAA
>CAYPYQ010000314.1:0-3445 GCA_964414735.1 uncultured Hydromonas sp. | reverse complement strand
AGGTCGGGTATAAAATCGTACCGATTTATCCGAAAGACATCACGATTCTGGGTGAGCAGGCTTATCCGTCCTTGGCCGATGTGCCGTTTGCCATCGATATGGTGGATATTTTTCGCAAACCCGAAGCGTTGGACGCGATTGCCGATGCGGCGATTGCGCGTGGTGATGTGAAGGTATTTTGGGCGCAGAAGGGCATTGTGAATAACGCCGCTGCAGAGAAAGCGAAAAAAGCAGGTATGAAAGTGGTGCAAAACAAATGCACGCTGGTGGAGCATCAGGTTTTATCTGTATAAAGCTAAATAAAAAACGCACCGAGTGGTGCGTTTTTTAGTCTTGTAGGAGATGATTACAAAACGGTATGAGCGGGTTCGTAATGGATCACCTCTTTGACACGATTGCGCTCATCCATTAGTACTACATTCGGTCGGTGAGTGGCGATTTCATCATTAGATATCTGAACATAGGACATGATGATAACCACATCGCCCGCCTGTACTAGACGTGCAGCCGCGCCATTCAGACAAATCACGCCTGAGCCACGCTCACCCGAAATGGTGTAGGTCTCAAAACGTGCGCCGTTGTTATTGTTCACAATTTGAACTTTCTCGTGCACGGAGATATTTGCCGCATCCAAGATGTCTTGATCAATGGTGATGCTGCCGACGTAGTTTAGATCGGCCTCGGTGACAGTGGCACGATGGATTTTGCCGTTGAGCAGAGTGCGAAATATCATGCTTTATACCACCACGGTTGGTGCTTCGCCGGTAGGCAAGGCACGAATTTCACCCAGTGTGAATACAGATTCACCTTGCGCACTCAGGATCTCACGCGCTTTGTCAGCGTCCTGTGCTGCAACGATGACCACCATGCCGATACCGCAGTTAAATACTCGGTGCATTTCATCGTCAGAAATATTACCCGCCTGTTGCAACCACTGGAACAGCGGTGGGCGCACCCATGAGTCGCTGTGAATCACGGCTTGAAGGCCATCTGGCAATACGCGCGGTACGTTTTCGGTCAAGCCGCCACCGGTGATGTGCGCCATACCCTTGATATTGACTTGTTCCAAAGTGGCCAAAATCGGTTTGACATAGATGCGGGTTGGGGCGCTGATGGCTTTTTGCAATGTGACGCCGCCCACGTCCATGTTCAGATCGGCTTGGGATACTTCCAGCACCTTGCGTACCAGTGAAAAACCGTTGGAGTGTACGCCGTTCGAGCCCAGACCGAGAATGATGTCGCCTACGGCGATGGTGCTGCCGTTAATGATTTTGCTTTTTTCCACGGCTCCGACTGCGAAACCGGCCAGATCGTATTCGCCATCTGGGTACATGGTCGGCATTTCGGCGGTTTCACCACCGATCAGGGCGCAGTTGGATTGCTCGCAACCTTGCGCAATGCCTTTGATCACATCGGTGGCAGTGTCGATGTCGAGTTTGCCGCAGGCAAAATAATCAAGGAAAAACAGGGGCTCGGCGCCTTGTACCAAGATGTCGTTGACGCTCATAGCGACCAGATCAATACCGACGGTATCGTGAAAGCCCCATTCAAACGCGAGTTTGAGTTTGGTGCCGACGCCGTCCGTGCCGGATACCAGTACGGGATTTTGGTATTTTTTGGAGATTTCAAACAACGCGCCGAAACCGCCCAAGCCGTTCAATACGCCTTCGCGCATGGTTTTTTTCGCGAATGGTTTGATGCGTTCGACCAGCGCGTCGCCTGCGTCAATGTCTACACCGGCATCTTTGTAGGATAATCCGGTGTTTTGCGGGTTTTGTGTATGCGGATGTTGGGCCTGATTCGCCATAATGCCTAAAAGTCCTATAGAATATGGGTTTGTTGGGTACTCGCTCATCTTGAAAGCCATGAATACGATGTACTCTTTTAATTTAAGGAAAAACCTATGAATTTAAAAGACAGAAACGCGTGGAAGCAGTTGGTTTTTGCCGCACTCGTATTAGTCGCTATTGTAGCGTTTTTCTGGTTTTTATGGACAATAAAGGGTGTCATTTTGCCGTTAATTTTTGCGGCATTTTTGGCGTATTTATTGCATCCGCTGGTGTTTAAGCTTCAAAAAATGGGGCTTCAGCGCAGCATTGGTGCAGCTATAGCGGTGGGAGTGGTCTTGCTCGCCCTGATTTTCATGGTGTTTATCCCGTGGCCGATTATCAGCTCGCAACTGCAAATTTTGCAACAGAAATTACCCGAGATGGTGACGCAGATTCATCGGATGCTGGTTCAATCCAGCATTGTCCAGAGTGTTTTCCCAGAAATTAATCAGGGAAATTGGCTCAAAGAGTTGCAAGATTTCGTTTCGCAGAAAATCAATGTGTCGCAACTGGGGCAAAATGTTTGGAAGTATTTGATGCAGGGCGGATCGGTTTTGTTGAGTACTATTTCATGGGCGCTGTTGGTTCCGATTTTGACCTATTTCTTGCTGGTTAGTTGGCCGGAACAGGTTAAGGAGTTGCGTCAGTTACTGCCCAAACGTTGGCGCGCTAATTTTTGGCGCGTGAGTCAGGAGATGGATGAGGTGCTGTCACAGTATATGCGCGGGCAGGTTTTGGTGATGCTCAGCCTGGTGCTGTATTACGCGATCACTCTTAAATTGATTGGTCTGCAAGTGGGGATTCCTGTGGGAATTTTGACGGGGCTATTTGTGATCGTGCCGTATTTGGGCTTTGGGCTGGGGTTTGTGCTGGCAGTATTGACCGCATTTTTGCAATTTGGTGTGACGGTGCCATTTTTCCTTGTGTTGGCGGTGTATGGTGTGGGGCAGTTACTGGAAAGTTATGTGCTGACGCCGCGTCTGGTGGGCGAGCGCATTGGTCTGTCGCCGGTGGGTGTGATCTTGGCATTGTTGGTTTTTGGTAGTTTGTTCGGTTTTTTCGGAATGTTGTTTGCTTTGCCGGTGAGTGCGGTGCTGGTGGTGGTGAGTCGTTTGATTCGCGAGGCGTATTTCAGCAGCCACTTCTATCTGGCTGAGACGCCTGCTGCGGCTCCAACTCCCGTATTGCCTGATGCTGAGCGTGCAGTGACTGAGGAACAAGGTTGAGAATAATGAAGTATCCGCAGTTTGCTTTGGAGTTGAGCTTGAGCGATGAGCCGCGATTGGATAATCTGATCGTGGGGCGCAACTCTGAGGTTTTGCAGCATGTACATGATTTGATTGAAGGTCGTTTTGAGCCGACGTGTTTGTATTTATGGGGTATCGGCGGCGCGGGCAAGAGCCATATTCTCCATAGCTTGGCGGTGTCTGATCGCGCGCGGTATTTGACTGCGGATGATTTTGACCATGAGGTGGCGTTGGGCGAATACCATTGGTTTTTGGTGGATGATGTGGAGACGTTTTCTCGGGCGCAGCAGACGCATTTGTTTCATCTGTTTAACGCGGTGCGTGCGGATAAAGCTCAGGATACACCGTCACGACGCCACATGGTGGTGA
>CAYPYQ010000313.1:0-1622 GCA_964414735.1 uncultured Hydromonas sp. | reverse complement strand
TCTTGCACCCCGTCCAAAAGCACCACATTACCACTGAATGCTTCGACTGGAACAGCATGCTGCTGCGGGCGTTGTACCTCAAACACAATCGAAACGCCCTGCTCCAAGCTGCTGATGTCCCGAAAAACCGCTGTAGCCAGTTCAATCACTTTGATGCCTTGTGCCACAGCGGCACTCAGTAAGGCTTGGATTTCTTCGTTATCCAAAGCCGCGCTGCCAACCCAAACACGCTCAATACGCCAGTCATGCACCGCCTGATGCACTTGATGTTTGAGCAGCAATTGACAGGCATGCACACCCTCCACCGCCATCAGCGTATCATTGCGTTTGGGTTGGTGAATCAGGCGTTTGAGTGCTTTCACCTGCGGGTTGTCTTTGGAGGAAATCATCATGTCATCGGTTTTTAAATTGTAAAGTACGCACCGGCGCAAAGCTCATACGGTGCTCGGGTGTCGCGCCATAACGCTGCAACGCCGCCAAATGCGCCGCTGTCGGATAGCCCTTGTGCTGCGCAAAGCCATATTCGGGATACAAAGCATGCAAACGCAAGCAATCCGCATCGCGCGCCACTTTTGCCAAAATCGACGCAGCCGAAATACAGGCCTCTTTAGCATCACCTTGAATCATCGGTTCACCTGCGTACTGCGCTGCCGCCAGACCTTTGGGGAAATGATTGCCATCGACCCAAACCCAATCAGGCCGCAAGTTCAAAGCCTGCACCGCCCGCGTCATCGCCAGCATACTGGCCTGCAAAATATTCAGCTCATCAATTTCAGCGACACTGGCGCTGGCAATCGCCCAAGCTTTTGCCTCGGACTGAATCTGCTCGAACAAAATTTCTCGTTTCTTAGCCGTCAGTTTTTTTGAGTCCGCCAAACCGATAATCGGTCGATCCAGCACCACCGCGGCAGCGAACACCGCACCTGCCAACGGGCCACGCCCCGCTTCATCCACACCGCAAATCCAATGCGCCTGCTGTGTCGAAGTCACCACCGCAAATAAATCCTGTTGCAACACACTCGCCATTGACATACTCACACCGACTGCACCGAACGCGCCTGACGATGCACCGTTTCGATCGCCTGCGCGCACAAATTCGGCGTATCGGCAATCAGACTATGATGCATATCGGTGAGCTGCTCGTTGACCGTCGCATTGACCGCATAGCGATTCATTTCTTGCATCAATGTGTCCGCCAAACCTTCTGCAGTTGCAGCATCCTGCAGCACTTCGGGGATGAACGAGGTTTGCATCAGAATATTGGGCAAACCAATCCACGGCTGTAATGCAACTTTCGGATAAATCTGTGCGGACAACCATGAAGTTTTATACGAAATAATCGATGGCTTTTTGTACAGCGCGACTTCCAAACTGGCCGTGCCACTGGCGACAATAGTGGCATCAGCCGCCTCCATCACGCTGCGTGCTTGACCATCAAACCAACGTATCGCCAAATTAGGCGCCTGCTCGCGTTGAATGCGCTCCAATTCCGCGCGTAAATTCGCGTGCGCCACCGGTATCAGGCAAACAAACTCTTGCTCAGAACCAGAAGCAGCTAATCGCTGTGCGATCAGTTGAGCGGCTTTGAAAAAATTCGGCGCATTATAGCTAATCTCCGACGC
>CAYPYQ010000312.1:0-1197 GCA_964414735.1 uncultured Hydromonas sp. | reverse complement strand
TTTTTTCTCGATGTCCATCGGGTCAATCAATGACTGATTGCCGTCGCGCAGGTCGGTAGACAACCACAGCGGCGCGTGGGTCAAACGCTTGTTCGGCCATTGACGGTTTTCCAGTTTAATTTGCGGGTATTGGCGGTACTTTTTTGCCGGGTCTAAAGTTCGAAAGGTATCGTTCATTTTGCACCTATAGATAAGTTAAAACATTGAATTGAAGCAAACACCACATAATAAAAAACCTCGGCACAGCGTTTGCTGAAAATTTGCCGAGGTTTGATAATCTTTGGATACTGAATTTTTCTGAGTGTTTTTCCCGTATCCTCAATTCGCACACGCAAACGTCGGCTTGCTTCGCAATAGCAAGGAAGCCAACAATCGCAACGAAAAGAGAGGAATGAAAAATTGAGTCATGGGTACGACTATAGCGTAAAAAAAATCAGCCGTCAAACACTGTTGTCAATATTTTGATACACACCGTTCACAAACCTTTGCACACAACACCGCAATCACACCACAATTGCAGCATTCACGTGATTATGCGTGGTCGCGCAGCGTCGGATAGGCGGCTTTCAAATACACCACCATCGAGATTACGGTTAGCGCCGCAGCGATGTAAATCAGCCATGTACCCACCATGCGGGTATCAATCCCAAACAGAACACCGTTAAACAGCAACATGGGTAACGCCACCATCTGAACGGCGGTTTTCCATTTGCCCAATTGATTCACCGCCACCGCAGTACGCGCACCGATGCTCGCCATCCACTCGCGCAATGCGGAAATCGTGATTTCACGCCCGATGATGATGAGCGCGATCAGGCCATGTACACGCTGATCGTGTACCAAGACGATCAAGCACGCCGCGACCAGCAGCTTATCCGCGACGGGATCGAGAAATGCGCCGAATGAGCTGGTCTGATTCCACTTACGCGCTAAATGCCCATCAAACCAGTCGGTCACAGCGGCAATCACAAATAATATCGTGGCTAAGACATCGCGTACCGCACCATAATTGTTAAACGGAGCGTAATAAATAGCGACCAACAAAGGAATGGCGATCACACGCGCCCACGTGAGGATAATCGGAATATTGACCGGCATCTGCGTACTTTCTACTGTTTATTTTTTTAATGAATCCATCGGGTTCCATTTTAATCGGTTTTAATCCGTTCGTGCATCATCGTGCAATTGTTTATAGAT
>CAYPYQ010000311.1:0-4311 GCA_964414735.1 uncultured Hydromonas sp. | reverse complement strand
ATCGGCGCGATGGCCGGTTCGGCTTTGAGTCGTGTGCAAGCGCCGGTGCGCTGATTTTCAAGCAATGAGTTCTCCGGTCGAATTGCTGATTGCCCAGTTGCCCGAATCCATGCAGAGCTATCTGCAGTGGGTCGCGCTGCAAAAGCATCTGTCGCCGAAAACCTGTGAGAACTACGCGCGTGATTTGCAATTATTGCTGCACATGGCGCAGAAAAATAAACTGAGTGATGTGAATGCGCTCGCGCAGCACCACGCGCGGCAGATGATTATGCAGCTGCATAGCGAGGAACACAGCCCGAAAAGCATTGCGCGTTATCTGTCGAGTTGGCGCTCGTACTTTCGCTGGATGGTGTTGGAACACCAGCTACCGGTCAATCCGCTGCAAGGCATTCGCGCACCGAAAGCGCCTAAATCTCTGCCGAAAGCGTTATCCGTCGATGATGCGGTGCGTTTGGCTGGGACAGAGCTGGGGGTGGGCGCTACCGAAAAAATCAAGCCTGAATTACTCCTGCGCGATCATGCGCTGATTGAGCTGCTGTATTCATCCGGCTTGCGCGTGTCCGAGATCGTCGCGCTGGACATTACGCCACCGAATCAACATTCGCCCAGCGCGTTACAGGGGGATGGCTGGTTGGATTTGACCGAGCAGCAGGTGCATGTGCTGGGTAAGGGCAGTAAACCGCGTATCGTGCCGGTGGGGACGCCCGCCATTCAAGCGATTCAAAATTGGCTCGCCATCCGTGACCAAGTCAAAGGCGCAGCGCAAACGCCCGCCTTATTCATCGGACAAAACGGCACACGCCTCACCACGCGCTCGGTGCAGTTGCGCTTGGGCAAATATGCGCAGATGCTTGGGCTGCCGGTGCATGTGCATCCGCATATGCTGCGCCATTCGTTCGCTACGCATATTTTACAGTCCTCCGGCGATTTACGCGCGGTGCAGGAAATGCTGGGTCACGCCAATCTCTCGGCGACGCAAATTTACACTGCTTTGGACTTTCAGCATCTGGCGAAAATCTACGATAGCGCTCATCCGAGAGCCAAGAAAAAATAGCGCAAACCACGTACAATAGCGCCTTATTCACTTTTTTCGCGAACACACCATCATGGCCGAAGAAAAAACCAGCTTACTTGAATTTCCATGCGATTTCCCGCTCAAAATCATGGGTAAAAGCGTTGAACATTTCGCGCAGGACATCACCGAAGTGGTACTCAAACATGCGCCAGACTTTGATCCTGCGAGCGTGGAGATGCGCCCGTCGTCCAGCGGTAAATATTTGGGACTGACCTGCACCATCAATGCCACCAGCCAAGCACAGTTGGACGATCTGTACCGTGCTTTAACCGCGCATCCTTTGGTCAGTGTGGTGCTGTAAATGACGGAATCATCAGCGCCTATCGTTCGCACGCAAGGGTGGGTTGAATATGAGCCGTGTTTTCACGCCATGCAAGCGTTCACCGAGCAGCGCACAGCGGATACGCCGGACGAGCTGTGGATTGTCGAGCATCCGCCGGTATTTACGCTCGGGCAGGCTGGATTGCCATCGCATCTACTGCACGCCACGGACATTCCGCTGGTGCAGACCGATCGCGGTGGACAGATCACCTATCACGGTCCTGGGCAAGTGGTGATTTACATGCTGCTGGATTTGAAACGGCGTGGCATGATGGTGAAAGAATGGGTGCGTCGCATTGAAGGCGCAATTATTTTGACACTGGCTGAATATGGTTTGAAAACCGAACGCCACGACGGCGCCCCGGGAATTTATATCAGTGATGCCAATGGGCAAAACCATGTGGGTGCGAAAATCGCCGCGCTGGGCTTGAAAGTAAAAAATGGTTGTACGTATCATGGCTTGAGCCTGAATGTGGCGATGGATTTAAAACCATTTTTAGACATCAATCCGTGCGGTTACGCCGGTTTAGAAACCATAGACATGCGCAGTATGGGTGTGGATGCCGAGTTTAATGACGTGGCTGAGCGCCTGAGTCGCCATTTGATCGAGCAGTGGCAGATGATCGAATCCAATATATGAATCATTGATAACATTGATAATAGAGAAAAAAGAATGACAGAATCCGTAGAGAAAAATACCGCATACGATCCGACCAAAAAGCAAAAAGCCTTCGATAAAGTCTCTCGCATTCCGGTCAAAGTCGAGCACAGTGAAACGCTGAAAAAGCCCGAATGGATTCGTGTGAAAGCGGCATCATCGTCCACGCGATTTGGCGAGATCAAAAAAATTCTGCGTGAGCATGAGCTGTATACCGTGTGCGAAGAGGCCTCCTGCCCGAATATCGGCGAATGCTTTGGCAAAGGTACGGCGACCTTCATGATCATGGGTGACAAATGTACACGCCGTTGCCCGTTTTGCGACGTAGGACATGGCCGTCCTGACCCGCTGGATCTGAACGAGCCGCACAATTTGGCCAAAACCATTGCCGCGCTCAAGCTCAAATACGTCGTGATTACCTCGGTGGATCGCGATGACTTGCGCGACGGTGGGGCGCAGCACTTCGCGAACTGTATCAACCAGACACGTGAGCTCTCACCCAATACACAAATCGAAGTGCTTGTGCCGGATTTTCGTGGTCGCTTGGAAATCGCCTTGGATATTTTCAAAACCGCTTTGCCGGATGTGATGAATCACAACCTTGAAACCGTACCGCGTTTGTACAAAGAAGCGCGTCCGGGCGCGGACTACGCGCATTCATTGAAATTACTCAAAGATTTCAAAACTCTGTATCCGAGTGCGACCACCAAAAGTGGTTTGATGGTCGGGCTGGGGGAAACCGACGAAGAGATCCTCGAAGTGATGCGCGATATGCGGGTGCACAACATCGACATGCTCACCATCGGTCAGTACCTCGCGCCGTCAGGCCACCACATTCCAGTGCGTCGCTATGTGCATCCGGATGTGTTTAAAATGTTTGAGGAGAAAGCATACGAAATGGGCTTTACCCACGCGGCGGTAGGTGCGATGGTGCGCTCATCCTATCATGCCGATGCTCAGGCGCATCAGGCTGGAGTTTAATAAACAACTTTAAAATTAATTTGTAATTAATTGTTTATTAATAAAATAATTAATTAGAAAAGAGACAGAGCATGAGCCTATACCAAGAAAACTTGACGATTGCACAGAATGTTTTGCTGACGCAACATGGTTTGCAAATTGATGATTTGAGCCGTGTGTTCGCTGAAATTTCGGCGCATCGTGCCGATGATGCGGACATTTATTTTCAATACACCCGCTCCGAAGGCTGGTCTTTGGAAGAAGGCATCGTCAAAGCGGGCAGCTTTAATATTGATCAAGGTGTGGGCATCCGCACGGTGGTGGGCGACAAAACCGCGTTTGCCTACTCGGATAATATTCACATGGATGCGCTGCTCAATGCCGCGCGTGTGACCCGTGGTATTGCGCCGAATCGTTCGGGACGTGGCATTAAGGCAGCCAAACCGTGGCAGAGCAAAGCAAATGCCTATGCGCGGGATTTGTACTTGCCGAATGATCCATTGGCCAGTCTGGATTCTCAGTCCAAAGTCGCGCTGCTGGAAAAAATTGAGAAAATCGCTCGTGCGCAGGATCCGCGCGTCACGCAAGTGATGGCAAATTTGGCGGCTGAATACGATGTGGTACTGGTTGCCCGCGCCGATGGGACGTTGGCTGCGGATGTGCGTCCCTTGGTGCGTTTGAACTGCACGGTGATTGTCGAGGCCAACGGTCGTCGTGAAATCGGCTCAATGGGCGGCGGCGGCCGTCAGGATTTTTCGTATTTTAGCGATGAGGTGTTGACGCATTATGCGCATGAGGCCGTGCGTTTGGCGCTGGTGAATTTGGAGTCCAAACCTGCACCAGCCGGTATGTTGCCGGTGGTTTTGGGTGCGGGCTGGCCGGGTATTTTGTTACACGAAGCGATCGGTCACGGTTTGGAAGGCGATTTCAACCGCAAAGGCTCAAGCGCGTTTTCAGGTAAAGTCGGCCAACGCGTCGCTGCCAAAGGCGTGACGGTGGTGGATGACGGCACGCTGGCCGGCCGTCGCGGCTCGCTGAATGTGGATGATGAAGGCTGTCCGACGGCGTGCACGACACTGATCGAGGATGGAATTTTAAAAGGTTATTTGCAGGATGCGATGAACGCACGTTTGATGAAAACCAAACGTACCGGCAATGGTCGCCGTGAGTCGTACGCGCATTTGCCGATGCCGCGTATGACCAATACCTATATGCTCGGCGGTCAGCACACGCCTGAGGAAATCATTGCTTCGGTGAAATATGGCATTTACGCGCCGAACTTTAGCGGCGGGCAGGT
>CAYPYQ010000310.1:0-1144 GCA_964414735.1 uncultured Hydromonas sp. | reverse complement strand
GCGCTCGACAATGCCGACGGGCGGGAATTGCTCCAAGTTTTCTTGGAATACTTTGCTGGTTTTAAAGAGGGTCATGGTGTTCTCCTGAATAAACGGTTATTGCGCCGCGCGCGAAATCATATCAATATAGGCAGCGCCGTCGGGTTCTTTTTTGTCGCGTTGCGATTGCCATAATACTTGTCCGAGGGCTTCCATCACGATATGTGCGGCGGCGTGCTCGTCGTCATGCTTTTGGCACAGTTTTTCATACGCAGCACGGATGCCGTGCGGCTGGTCAATGGAGACCTGTTCGCTGATCGACAGATGCATGGACAGATGTAAAAATGGGTTGGTCTGTCCGTCTTCGGGTAGAAACTGGGCGGCTTCGAGCGCCTCAATCGGCCCGTTCAACACGGCGTGATACTCGGGATGCACGCGCATCCATTTGACCGCGATGGTTTCGATCGGCGCCAATGCCTGCTGGTTTAAAGATTTGTGCCAAGCATGATAAAAAAATTGGCGCACTTCTTTAAGGGTTGGGTTAAACAGCATGTCGTATGAAAAATATGATGTGAGAGGAATGCCTGCATTGTACCTGTGAATCATGGTACGGGACAAATGTTGAACGCTAAAAACCAAACAGGCGGCATAGTTACCTATGTCGCCTGCCTGATTCGTCAATGTGTGTTGTGAATGACGATTTATAAGGGGTAACGTTTTATTGTTTGTTACCACCCAATAAACTGCCCAAGATCGAGGTAATGTCGCCTGCGTTGACCTGACCATTTGGTGTTAATTTGTTGATCAAACCTGGCAACAGTTCTGCCAAGCCGCCAGCCGCTTCGGTTTCAGATACGCCTGCTTGGTTAGCAATTTGACCCAAAGTACCGTTTTGACCCAAAGTGTTTTGGATTTGTTCAGCAGTCACTGGCATGTTTTCGCCGGTACCTACCCATGATTTGACTTGGTCACCCAGGCCCAATTGGCTCAGCATATCGGTCAAGTTGCCCAAGCCGCCAGCCATTTGTGTACCTGCTTGTTGGTGTGCTTGTGCGCCGCCACCCAAAATGCTGCCGAGCAAGCCACCCAAACCACCGGCTGCGCCCGTTTGCTGTTGACCACCGCCCAAAACGCTGCCCAAGATGTTGCCCAAAGCACCGCCGCC
>CAYPYQ010000309.1:0-1863 GCA_964414735.1 uncultured Hydromonas sp. | reverse complement strand
AGCAAAGATTATCTGCTGCAGGCCGATGCTTTGTGGCGACATTTTAATCCAGAGTATTTCATTCGCCACGATGCGGCGACAATCGCCTGGCATACGCAAAACATCGTACTGGCGCAGTTGCGCCGTAGTGATGGCAATGAAATCGATGCTGAAAAACCACTGGTGGCCTCGCAGCATTATGTCTTGAATAGCGTCGATAACAGCGTGCAATTGATGGTCTATACCGTGGACAAACCGGATGTGTTCGCACGGATTTGTGCGGTGATTCAGCAGCGCGGATACTCGATTTTTGACGCGACCATTTACACCAGTGCACAGGGCATGGCTTTGGATACCTTCCAAGTGACACTGCCGGACAATGCAGAAGTGGATCAAGCTTTCTTGACCGGGTTCAATGCGCAAATTGGTACGAATTTGCAAAACACCGCCGAGCTGCGTGCGCCGAATCTGGGACGTCTGACCTCGCGTTCGCGTAATTTCCCGATCAAACCGAGCATGTCACTCATGCCGGTGGGCAACGATGAATATGTCATCAAGCTGGCAGCAACCGATCGACCGGGCGTGTTGTACAGCATCGCGTATATTTTCCATGAAATGAATATCACGCTGCGCAGCGCGCGCATTGTGACGCTGGGCGAACGTTTGGAAGACGTATTTGTGGTCTACAGCCCGCAATTGGTATCGCCCAGTTTCGCGGCGGAGCTGGAACATCGGATTGTGACGGTCTGCACGATTTAGGAGACGAGGGTGCACGCGCATCAAAAGTTTTTTCGCCCCGCGTGGTGGGCCAGTAACGCACACATGCAAACCATTTTGCCGGTGTTATTACCGTTTGCCACGCCAAACTACACACGTGAGCGTTGGGATACGCCGGACGATGATTTCATCGATTTAGACTGGGTGAATCGGGTAGCGGCGGATCAGCCGGAGCAAAAGATTTTCGTATTGTTTCATGGGCTGGAAGGTTCAAGCAGCAGCTCGTATGCCAAAGCGCTGATGCATCTGGCGGTGCAAAAGGGCTGGAGTGGCGTGGTGATACACTGGCGCTCGTGCAGCGGTGAAATGAATCGCCAGCGCGTGATGTATCACTCGGGCTTTAGCGCGGAAATTGACTGGGTGCTCAAACGCATGGCGCAGCGTTTTCCGCATGCGCACTTGTACGTTGCAGGTGTGTCGCTGGGCGGTAATGCGCTGCTCAAATGGTTGGGTGAGAGCGGTTCAGAAGCAGGAAAAATCGTGCAGGCTGCTGCCAGTATTTGTGCGCCACATGATCTCAAGGCCGGTGCGATTGCCTTGCAACGCGGTTTTAATCAGCGTGTCTATATGCGTAATTTCCTCGGTACGCTCAAGCAAAAAGCGCTGCATAAGCTCACGCAATTCCCCGATTTACCGATGACGCGCGAGCAGGTGCGTGCGGCACGGAATTTTTTTGACGTGGACAATCATTTCACCGCGCCGCTGCATGGTTTTAAGGATGCCGAGGACTATTGGCAAAAATCTTCGTCCAAGCAGTTTTTGAGCAGTATTGCCGTACCGACCATGGTCTTAAATACCGCCAATGATCCGATCGTGCCGGTGGATAGCCTGGCCACTGCCGCGCAGGTGAGTGCCGCAGTCACGCTTCATTACACCGAAAACGGCGGGCATGTGGGGTTTCTCACCACCCGTCAATCCGGTGATGAGATGAAACATTTCGCGTGGATGCCCGATCAGGTGTTTGGTTTTTTTGACGCGAACAGCCAATAGCGATTCATCGCAATGGGGATGGCGAAGGCGATTATAATAAAGCCGTTTTTTATCCTAAGCGCATCAATCCATGCCGACACAAGCCGATTTATTCGACACTATTCCTGACGAAACGCC
>CAYPYQ010000308.1:0-1775 GCA_964414735.1 uncultured Hydromonas sp. | reverse complement strand
TGGCGCATCCGGCGGTATGGGCTGATTGGCCAGAGGAGCGTAAAGCCGCGTTGCTCGGCGGGGTTTATACGCTTGCCGATCGTCAGCAAGACTATCAGAAAAAGCAGGTCTGGCGCAGTTGGGATGACTGGTTGAGTGCATGGTATGCACTGCAAAAATCGAATAAAACTTTGGTGGATGCATCGGTGATTGCCGATGTCAAAACCGTGTTCGAGCAGGCCAAAAGGTACGCGCGCCGTTGGCAAACGCCACGCACGCTGGGTGCGTGGGCGTATGAATTCATTGAGTGGGCGCATGACTTTGGCTTGTGGGCGGCGCTGGCGAATGATGCTGCCGGGCAAGTGTGGTGTGCGCTGCTGCGTCGTTGGCAATGGGTGGAAAATACCGCCGAGTGGTCGCTGAGTACGGCACTGCGCCTGATGGATAGCGAGGTGGAGCGTCTGACCTATCGTCCGCCGAATGTGGTCAAGAACGATCCATCTAAGGATGATACCGAGGTAACGCTGCTGCCACTGGGCAATACCCGTTTGCGCACCTTTGATGCGGTGTGGTTACTGGGGGCGGATGCGGGCAATCTGCCGGGGGCGGAGCAGGATTTGGGCTTGCTCAATCTGGCCGTGCGGCGCGACTTGGGTCTGCCGACGGTGCAGGATAAACAATTGCAAATGCGCATTGCGCTGCTGGATATTTTGGCGCTCAATGCTCAGGTATGCGCGAGCTACGCCGCACAAAAAGATGGTACGCCGAACGCGCTCAGTCCGTGGTTACAACAGTATTTACGCGCGCAGGGTGGCGAGGTAATCGATACCGAACGCATGGAGCAACAGGTCGAACCGCAACCACAGGCGCGCAGCGCGGTTACGGTTGCACAACACATACCGCACAGCATTTCCGCTACGGATTTGGACAGCATTGCGGCGTGTCCGTATCAATATCATGCGAGAAAAGTATTGGCTATTTCGCCGACGGAATGGCCGGATGATGAAATCACAGCGAGTGATAAAGGTAATTTGTGGCATGCGATTGCCGAACGTTTTCATCAGCAGCGCGACGGGATGGCGTCCAATCAGGATGAGGCACGATTTGTGCAGGTCGTGGATGAGTTGCTCCTGCCGCTGTGTACGGAAAATCCGCGTTATTGGTCACTGAAACAATTGTTTTCATCTTACGCTACGGCCTTTGTCGCGTGGTGGCAGGCGCGTGAGCGCGAGGGTTGGCAGGTCAAATACAGTGAACGTTGGCAGACTTCGCCGCAGCGCATCACATCAACCGATGGCCAAGTGCTGCACGAATTACTATGGGGCGGTCGTATTGATCAGATTGATGAGCGTGTCAATGAATTGGGCGAAATTCAGTGGTCACTCATCGACTATAAAACCAATGATCTGAAAAAATATAAAAATCGCATTCGAGACGATGAAGAAACGCAGTTGGCGTTTTACATTCATTTGCTTGAGACGGGTGCGCAAACGCAGGTCGCGGATGCACGCTATGTTGGTGTGGATCGGCATGCGGAGCAGCATTTGCCTGAAGCGCCTTTGGGTGACGCCGCGTATATTCACGCGCAAGCAGTGCAGCTTCGTGAGCGGGTGCGACAATTGTTTGTACAGATGATACAGGGGCAGCCGCTGGCGGCGTTTGGTGAAAAAGGCGCGTGTGTGTATTGCGATTATCGTGCGCTGTGTCGCAGAGACTATGTAGTATCGGTTCAGGATACGGCAAAACAAGGAGGTGCGCGATGAGCGAATCCATGCGTACCGAAGTGCCGGTTTTCT
>CAYPYQ010000307.1:0-4603 GCA_964414735.1 uncultured Hydromonas sp. | reverse complement strand
AGGAAAAGCAAATGAGAGACATCAAACCCACATACACCGCCAACTACGGCTCCAGCTACAGCGCCGACTAAAGCGCCGAGGCCGCTCGGCAAACCGGCGACGAATAAACAAGGAAACGTCATGCCAAAGTTTATAGACAACATCGAACCAATCGAATGCAACGCTACGCTACACATTCCAGACGAACTGCGCCAAAATTGGAGTAACGAACCCGACCAATTCCAACCACTGCACCACCCGAACAGCCCCATATTGACTCCGAACGACGTGACAATTATTCACGACTGGGAGCGCGAACAGAAGCAACAACGAACCGCACGCGTCCAAGTGATCAAAATAGCCCAAGCGTATATAAACGGGCAACCCATAGCGTTCAAAAACGCAGCCCTCAGCACCGCAGAGTTCGAGACGCTCAAAGAATAAGACATGGTATAAAGAATGGTATATTAAATATAATATATTAATTTTAAAATAGATTGCAACTTCTTCCTCTCTGCCAGCAAGCCGTTCGCAATCGTTCGCAAACATTCAAAATTACAATAAAAACAATGAGATAACGTAAAAAAATCGTTCGCACAAGTTTGCATAAGTTCGTTGACATCAAGAGAAAAATGCAGTAACTTTCGCGGTAACTTTTGAATTGCTCTAAAAAATCCTTGTGAAAGTTCCTGCATGACGCTCCATCTTACAAACGACACGGCTATCCGAAATGCAAAGCCATCTGATGATAAACCAAGAATCAGCGATGGCGGCGGACTATATTTATTAGTCAAAAAAACTGGGGACACAAGGATACGTAAAAATTGAATATACTGAACGCCGATCATTTGAATTTCTCGACTACTATAGTGCAGGTGTTCATTTTTGCTATCGCTTCTTTTCTACATGGGATAACAGGGATGTCATTTCCAATGATAGGGACAACGTCACTATCCTTGGTTTTTCCATTGCCTAAAGCAATTGCCATAATCGCTTTTCCCAGCTTAATCATGAATGCCCTAGTCTTGCTTTCAAACAACGAAAAAGGGCTGGTGCACGAGATTCTCTTTTATACCAAAAAATATTGGATACTGATCCTAGCGAGCATTGTAGGCTGTATCGTTGGAATCAAACTGCTTCTAGTTGTACCCGTTGGCGTCATGTATCTTATTATGTCTTTGGTGACATTTTTATATGTCGCAAGTGAGTATTTGAGTGGTAAAGGTCTAATTCGCGTATTTAAAATTTCTACTGGAATTCAAAACACGCTGATCTTTGGCTTTCTAGCGGGCATTGTCGGCGGGGCAACCAACGCTATGGCTCCGCTTTTAATGATGTATTTATTTTCAAATACAGACGACAAACATGAAATTGTGAAGTCGAGCAATATTTGTTACCTATTCGGCAAAATTATTCAAATCTCCTTTCTTGGTCAAAATATAATCAACTTTAATCACCAAGAAATCACTTTAATTGTTTGGATTACGATCACTTCAATACTGTTTCTTTTTTTAGGCATCAAAGTCAGAAAAAATGTTAGCAACCAAGTCTTTAAAAACACCATTTATATTATTTTGCTCATTTTGTCGATAAAAGTCGGCATGAGTGGTATTAACTATTTGGCTTTATAAAATGGGAGTGTATAAAATCTATTTTCACGAGTGCCATTATCCCACAAGCATAAAATACACAGAACTATTTCATATTCTTCCGCCCAAAACCTCCTACTTTCGCAGGAGGTTTTTTCATGCTTCATCAACGATTTTTTTATTGTGTCACTGTACTATTAGACTCGGGCGAAAGTGTTTTGGACACCAACCCACCACCCAATACTTTGTACAAATCCGCTCTGTTCTCCAACAAGGTCTGCTGGGTTTGCAGCAGCGCTTGCTGCGAGCTGTAGCTGGTACGCTCGGCATCGAGGAGGTCGAGCGAGCTGGATATGCCGTGTTGGAAACGCATATTCACCAGACGATAGCGCTCGGAGGCGGCTTTGTCGCTGCGTTGTTGGGCTTGGTATTGCTGCAGCAGAGTTCGGCGCGCGACCAGCGCATCGGCAACATCGCGGAATGCGGATTGTACCGTTTGCTCATATTGAGCCACCGCAATGTTTTTACGTACTTCGGCCAAATCGAGGTTGGCTTTATTCGCACCCCAGCTGAAAATCGGTAATGTAATCTGCGGTACGAAGCCCCACGTCGCATTGCCTCCAGTGAATAAATTACTCAGTTCCGTGCTACCGCTGCCAACACTGCCAGTCAAGGTGATTTTTGGGAAAAATGCTGCGCGTGCCGCGCCGATATTGGCATTGGCCGATTTCAATGCAAACTCTGCCTGCCGTACATCGGGGCGCTGATACAATACTTCGGATGGCAATCCGACCGGTAATTCGCTGTTGATAAACTGCGTCGTCAAGGCGGAGCCTGCCGGCAAATCACTGGGCAAGGGTTGTCCGATCAACAAGGCCAATGCATTACGCGCCTGATCGCGACTGCGCTCTGCGGCTGCATAATCGGAGCGTGCCGATTCGATCTGCGATACCGCGGTATTCACGTCAATCGCGGAAATCACGCCAGCTTTGAACTTGAGATCGGTCAAGCGTTTACTTTCTTCGCGCGACTTGAGCACGCGTTCCGACAAATTCATATTGTCCTGGGCAATGCGCTCGGCAAAATAGGCTTTGGCAATGCTGGCGATCAAACTGATCTGTGTCGCATCGCGCGACTGCTCTTGAGCCAAATAGGTGTTGAGCGCCGCATCAGACAGACTTTTGACTCGACCGAACAAATCCAATTCAAATGAGCTAACCCCCAGCCCGACGGTATACGATTCGGCAATGTAACTGCGTCCAATGGTGCTCAAATCTTCGGCCACGCGGGCTTTGGAACCAGCTCCGGTGGCTGCCAAAGACGGCAAACGATCCGCTCGTGCAATGGCGTATTGCGCCCGCACCGCCTCGACATTCAGTACCGCAACCCGCATGTCTTGATTGTTCTCCAACGCCAACGCGATCAAGCGTCGTAAACGCGGATCGGCGAAGTACTCTTGCCAACCGAGATTAGCCGCAGCGACAGCGCCTGCTTTGTCCATCACTGCACCACTGGGAAAATTCGGTGCGGTGATGACCGTCGGTTGTTGGTATTTCGGTGCCATTGAGCACGCCGACAACACGGACATCGCTGAAACCGCCATTGCGAGCGTCATACCGTTGGAAAGTTTAAATCGGTTCAACATCATGGTGATCCTTTAAATTCCTTTAATTCGTTTTGTTCTGATGGGTGGCGTCGGGCGTATGCGGTTTCTCACCCGCATGATGCAATACTTCGCACTCTTGTTCACTCAGACCACCTTCCGCATCATGAACGTATTGCTCCGCCAAATCCGATGTGATTCCCGCGCCCACGGCATGCTCATGGAAACGTTCCTGTTGGCGCTCAGTATCCTTAAACCACGTCCGCACCGTCGTGTAGAAAATCGGCACGAAGAACACTGCCAATGACGTACCAATCAGCATCCCCCAGAATACGCCGGTACCGATCGCGTTTTGGCTGGCCGAGCTGGCACCACTGGAGAAGTACAGCGGCACTACGCCCAAAATAAAGGCCAACGAAGTCATGATGATCGGACGGAAGCGCAGATGTGCAGCGGCTAAAGCGGCCTCCAAAGCGTTTTTGCCTTGCGCCTGTAAGTCCTTGGCAAACTCAACGATCAAGATCGCATTTTTCGCCGACAAACCAATCACGGTAATCAGACCGACTTGGAAATACACGTCGTTCGACAGACCGCGCCCCCAAATACCCAAGACCACACCAAGCAGCCCCAGCGGCACCACCAAAATCACCGCCAGCGGAATACTCCAGCTCTCGTACAACGCAGCCAAACATAGGAATACCGCCAAAATCGAGAACGCATACAACACGGTTGATTGCGAGCCGGCGGTTTTTTCCTCTTTCGATTGCCCCGTCCATTCAAAGCCAAAGCCTTCCGGTAGCTGTCCGGCCAGTTTTTCCATTTCCGCCATCGCCTCACCGGTACTGCGGCCAGTCGCCGCGCTGCCGGTAATGGCCATCGCCGAATAGCCGTTGTAACGCACGGTTTGCATCGGACCGGTGACCCACGTGGTTTTCACCATGCTGGCCAATGGCACGGCGACGCCGGAGCTATTATTCACCGTGAGTTTCAAAATATCCTCGGCCTGCATGCGATCTTTCACATCGCCTTGCACGATTACCCGTTGCAAGCGACCGCTGTTCGGAAAGTCATTGACATAGCTCGAACCCAATGCGGTAGACAACACACTGGCAATGCTGGAAAAACTCACGCCCTGCGCACTGGCCGCGTCGCGATCAATATCCAAACGCAACTGCGGCGCATCCTCCATCCCATCGGCACGCACCTGCGTCAGGACTTTGCTTTTCATGGCCATACCGAGCAATTGGTTACGCGCTGCCAGTAAAGCTTCATGCCCTTTGCCACTGCGATCTTGCAAACGGAAGGTAAAACCCGAACTCGAACCCAGCTCTGGAATCGACGGCGGTGTCAATGCAAAAATCACACCATCATGCACCTGCTGCATCAGCGCACCGGTGATACGCCCCGCGACCGCAGTCGCATGCGAGTTCGC
>CAYPYQ010000306.1:0-3480 GCA_964414735.1 uncultured Hydromonas sp. | reverse complement strand
CGAATAGGCGTAAATCGCGTCGGTGATTTTCTCCGGTGCGGGACCGCCGTTGGCCATATTGAATTTAATACCAAAGTCGCCATCCGGCCCGCCGGCGTTGTGACTGGCGGAGAGAATCACGCCGCCGAATGCGCCGTATTTGCGAATGATGTGCGAGACGGCGGGCGTGGACAGGATGCCGTTTTGGCCGATGAGAATACGACTGAATCCTTGCGCCACGGCCATTTTAATAACCAGTTGAATCGCGGTGTCGTTGTAAAAACGACCATCGCCACCGATCACCAAGGTTTTACCGGCAAAGCCGTCTTCGGGCTTGACCGCCGCGAAAATCGAGGCGACGAAATTTGCCAGATAGTGCGGTTGTTGGAACACAGTGACTTTTTTGCGCAGGCCGCTGGTGCCTGGCTTTTGTCCTTCAAACGGCGTGGTGCTGTGGGTAATGATGTTCATTCTGTTTTTGTCCCAAGGTTGATTAAAACAAGCGTTTGTATTCAAGCGCGGATTGCGTCCAGCTGACGTCGGTCGCCATGCCGGCTTTTTGAATGCTTTGCCATAATTTCGGCTGCTCATACAGTTGTTTCATTCGCGTCACTGCGGTGATGATGCCATCGGCACTCACATCGTGGCACTGAATGCCCGTGGCGACACCGGCACTCACTGCGGCATGATTCGCATCAATGACGGTGTCGTTCAAACCACCCACGCGCGTGACGATCGGTACGCAACCGTAACGCAGACCATAGAGCTGAGTCAAACCGCACGGCTCGAAACGGCTCGGCACGAGGATGCCGTCACAACCGCCCTGCATCAGATGCGAGAGCTGCTCATCGTAGCCGGTATGTACCGCAACATGCGTTGGATGTTTGTGATGTGCCGCGTACAGCGCCGCTTCCATGCCTGGATCGCCTGAGCCCAGTATGACCACGCGCACATCCATGGCGACGATGGCGTCTAAACTTTGGATCAATAAATCCATGCCTTTTTGCCAAGTCAGACGGCTGACCACGCAGAGCAGCGGTGCGTCGCTGTGCGGAATATTGAAATGTTTTTCAACCGCTTGTTTGTTGATTTGGCGTTGTTTGAGTTTGCTGGCGGTGTAGTTCGCCGTCAATGTCGGGTCTTTTGCGGGATTCCAAATCTCGGTATCAATGCCATTGACGATGCCGCTCAGTGCCGAGCCGCGTGCGCGCAGCAAGCCGTCCATGCCCATGCCACCGGCGATGGTGGTGATTTCCTGCGCATAGCTTGGGCTGACTGTGGTGATGTGATCGCTGAACAGAATCCCTGCCTTGAGAAAACCGACGCCGCCGTAATACTCCACGCCTTCGGTTGAGAACGCTTGTCCGGGTAAGCCGAGGAAGCCGAACATGTGTGCGGAATATTGTCCTTGGAACGCCAGATTGTGAATGGTGATGATGGTTTTCGGACGGTGTTTGCCCGTACCGAGATAGTGTAAATAAGTCGGCGCCAGCGCTGTTTGCCAATCATGCACGTGCAGCACGTCCGGACGATAGTCAATGTGCTCGTACGCACCCCACGCCAATTGTGCCGCCATCAGTGACAGCGCGGCAAAGCGGGTCGGATTGTCCCACCAGTCGTTACCCTCGTGATCCAAATACGGATTACCGTCGCGTGCGTACAGATGCGGCGCATCCAGTACCAGTAAATCCATGCCGTGTACGGTGGCCGACCAGACGCGTGCGTCGCCCCAGAAAAAACCGTGGGTTTCCAACCAGAGTTTCGGCGCATCATCGCCAGTCAAGGCGTGTAAAGCCTGCATCACGCGCGGATAGCCGGGAACCAAAGTTTTGACGTGCACGCCTTGTTCGCCTAAAGCCTGCGGCAATGCACCGACCACATCGGCCAGGCCACCGGTTTTGATCAGTGGGTAGATTTCGGCGGCGGCGGCTAATACTTGAATAGGGGCGGCGGATTTACGTGCAGCCGGTTTTTTCACGGCTGCGGTACTGACCGGTTTACGCGTGACGCGAGGGCGTTTGGGTTTTTCAACTGTGTCGCTATCAACAGCAAGCGTTTGAGCGTCGGGTGTTGCCACAGAAGGTGTTTCGACTGCGGCTGTTACTTCGCTCGGGGATTTTTTACGAACCATACATGACCTCTTGGTGTGAGTGTGCTTTTACGTCATAAAGCGCTTCAAACGATTTAAGCACTTTAGCGGGCGTTGTACGCCCGCCATCGTTGAGTTGGATTTAAGCTGCTAACAAAGTTGAATTATAAGCAGCCAATTTTTACGCCTTGATGGCATCAATCATTTTTTGCGTCACCAGACAAATGCCTTTGTCCGTACGGCGGAAGCGTTGGGCATCCAACTCGGGGTCTTGGCCAATCACCATGCCCTCAGGGATGATGACACCGCGATCGACCACGACATTCGTCAGATGCGCGTTACGTCCGACTACCACTTGCGGCAGGATCACGGAATGATTGATCGTGCTGTAGGAGCGTGCGACTACGCCGGTAAACAGTAGTGAGCGGAACAGGGATGAGCCGGAAATAATGCAGTTGCCCGATACCATCGAGTTGATCGCTTCGCCGCGACGACCCGGTTCGTCGTGTACGAATTTGGCCGGTGCGGTGATTTCGTTGTAGGTCCAAATCGGCCAGCTGCGGTCGTACAGGTTCAGATCCGGCACGGTGGCTGTCAGGTCAATGTTGGCTTGCCAGTAAGCATCTACTGTACCGACATCGCGCCAGTAGTGGGCTTGTTCGTCGTTGGTCACGCAGGAGTCGGAGAATCGGTGCGCGACCGCTTTGCCATTTTTGACCAAATACGGGATGATGTTTTTGCCAAAATCGTGTTCGGAGTTCGGGTCTTCGGCATCGCGGCGCAGGATGTCCAGCAGGAATTTTGTCTCGAATACATAAATCCCCATGGAAGCCAGAGATACGTCCGGATTGCCCGGGATGCTCGGCGGATCGGCTGGTTTTTCGATGAAGTCGATGATGGTGTCGTGCTCGTCCACGTGCATGACGCCGAAGCCGGTCGCTTCCATGCGTGGAACTTCCACGCAGCCGAGGGTCACGTCGGCATTGGTTTTGACATGCTGCTCCAGCATGAACTCGTAGTTCATTTTGTAAATGTGGTCACCCGCGAGGATAACGATGTATTTCGGAGCGTACCCTTCGATGATGTCGATGTTTTGGTATACCGCGTCGGCCGTGCCTTTGTACCAAGATTCTTCGTCAATCCGTTGGCTCGCAGGCAGAATATCAAAACCTTCGTTGCGCTCTTTGCGCAGGAAGGTCCATGCTTGCGTCAGATGACGAATCAAGCTGTGTGCTTTGTACTGTGTGGCGACACCGATACGGCGAATGCCGGAGTTCAGGGCGTTGGACAATGCGAAATCAATAATGCGCGTTTTCCCACCGAAATATACCGCGGGTTTGGCGCGTGCATCGGTCAACTCCAGCAGGCGCGAACCTCGACCGCCGGCCAAAACGAATGCCATTGCTTCTTGG
>CAYPYQ010000305.1:0-1186 GCA_964414735.1 uncultured Hydromonas sp. | reverse complement strand
TGCCGAGCGTGTCGTCGCGGCGGCGAATGGTAGCGAAGCGGCGAGTGGTGATGGCCTGGGCACGGTGGGTAAATGGGCTGCGGGTGCAGCCGGAGCTGCGGGTGTTGCGGGTGTCGTGGCCTCGGTGGGTGATAAAGTCGGCCATGCTGCTGAAGGCGTTGTGGATGTGGTGAAAACCGCCACGACGGGCGTGGTTGATTTGGCCGAAGAGGCCGTTGAAGCGGTGGGTGATATTGCCGGAGGCTCGGTTGAAGCGGCCAAAGGTATGGTTGCCGGCGTAGCGCATTTGGGTGAAAAAGCGGCTCATGGCACCGTTGATACCGTTAAACATGCGGCGGAAGGCGTGGCTGGTTTGGCGGGTGAGGCCGTCGGCGCAGTGGGCGATATCGCCGAAGGCTCAGTTGAAGCGGTTAAAGAGCTTGTGACCGACACGGATAAAGTGATCGGCGGCGCTGCTGCTTCTGCTACTGCGGCGGGTGCGACCGCATTGGGCGCGAGCACTCAGACTGCGGAAAAAAGTGCGGGTTGGGTCAAGCGCTTTTGGTGGTTGTTGCCGTTGGCTTTGCTATTGGGCTGGTTGTTGAGTCAATGCGGCGGTAAAAAGCCACACGATATGCCACCTCCACCACCTTCTGCGCAAGGGCAAGCCTCGCCGGGTGCAGCGCCACCTGCACCACCGGCGCCGGTCAAAGGTTTGGACGCTGCGGTATTGGATTTATTCAAATCCAAAGGCGCAAGCATCGTATTTGCGGGCAATACATTGAGCTTGAGTGGCGATGTAGCTGATCAAGCGACCAAAGACGAGCTGCTCGCTAAAGCGAAAGCGGTATTGGCCAGCTTGGGTGCGAATGTGACTTTGGACGACAAATTGTTTGTCAAAGGTGCTTCGGCGTCTGCGGGTGCGCAGCTACTCAAAGTCAATTTTGCCTCCGGCTCGTCACAGATTCCGGCTTCGGCTTTTGAAGAGTTGAACCGTTTTGTCGCGACCGCGAAAAAAGATGCATACAAAGGTGAAATTTCCGGTCACACCGATAATACCGGTGATGCGGTAGCGAATGTGGTGCTGTCCGATGCGCGCGCCAAAGCGGTAGTGGCCTATTTGGTGAAACAAGGCGTTGCAGCGAATGCATTGACGGCCAAAGGCTACGGCGCGGACAAACCGATTGCGGATAACGCGACCGACGAC
>CAYPYQ010000304.1:0-2849 GCA_964414735.1 uncultured Hydromonas sp. | reverse complement strand
CGACCGATGCCGATGACATTTTGCACCGCGCCCGCATTTTTTAGCGCCAGCGTGAGCGAGCCGCCGATCAATCCGGCGCCCACGAGTAGGAGATTTTTAATCTGCGGCGGTGGCAGAGTGGCGTATAACTTCATGATAAGAACCGTGTGGTGATCGTCTATTTTGACTGTTTGAGTGCAGGGGACAATCGAGCCATCGACAGGCTGTCAACGTATTGCCCCGCACGAAAAGCAAAGGCGCGGTGCGTGCCTTCGATCTGAAAGCCGCATTGTTCGTATAAGGCAATGGCGTGTGCATTGTCGCTGTACACGTTGAGCTCAATTCGGCTTAAATTTAGCCAATTATCCGCCATATCCAGTAAAGCGTGCATCAATGCTTTACCCACGCCTTTGCCATGCCAATCATCATGAACTGCGATGCCCAGAGTCGCAGCGTGGCGACGGCGCGGTGAGGGTGATTCTGACCATAGTCCCGCATGTCCAATCACAACGCCCTCCATGACGGTGACTAAATTACACAGATTGTCGGTATTATTGGTCAATCGGCTTTTCCATTTTTCCAGTGAGGGGTATGGCATTTGCATCGTGCCATGAATCGCTTGGGGCAGGCTGTACAGCTGATACAGCGCTTCGTAATCGCTGGGTTCGGCGTGGCGGATGTGTATCGACATGGTTTTTTTGCTCTCAATAGATGCGTTGTTAAAGCGTCACTGGATACGAACCCAAACATTTGTAGAATGCCGCTTGTGACTCGATTTCAGCCAGCGCCTTGCCAACATTTTCCTGCTCGGTATGGCCGATAAAATCAATGTAGAAGTAGTATTCCCAGCCTTTTTGTTTCGCTGGGCGCGATTCAAAGCGCGCCATGGATACGCCGTGACGTGCCAGTGGCTCGATCAGTTGGAACACCGATCCGGCTTTATGTGGCGCGGCGAGGATGAGCGAGGTTTTATCCGCTGGGCTTGGGCTGCAAACTTGTTTGCCCAGTACGATGAAGCGCGTGCGGTTATTCGCGTCGTCCTGTATGCCGACCGCGACTTTTTGCAGTTCGTACATCATCGCGGCGGAGTCGCCCGCGATACAGGCGACTTCATCGGATTCCTGCGCCATGCGTGCGCCTTGCGCGTTCGACGAAACGGGTTTTTGCTCAATCTGCGGGTAGTGCTGTTTGAGCCAGCCGTAGCACTGCGCCAATGCCTGCGGATGCGCCACGATGGTTTTTACCTGCGACATATCGCCCGTGCGGTGCATTAGCGAGTGGCGAATGGCGAGCGAGACTTCGGCGCAAATGCGCAGAGTGGAGTTGAGCAGCAAATCCATGGTGCGGTTGATCGCGCCTTCGATGGAGTTTTCAATCGGCACCACGCCAAATGCCGCACCGTCCGCCTCGACTGCATGGAAAATATCGTCGATGCTCACGCAGTCCACACCGACAATTGCGTGGCCGAATTGTTTGAACATCGCTTGTTCGGTGTACGTGCCCGCAGGACCGAGGAAGGCGACTTTAACCGGCTCTTCCATCGCGCGGCACACGCTCATGACCTCGCGCCAGAGGGTTTGCAGTTGCGGCGTGGGCAGCGGTCCTGGATTGCGCTGGGCGATTTTCTCCAGCACGACGGATTCGCGCTCTGGGCGATAGACCGGCTGATCGTGTTTTTGCTTAACCTCACCGACTTGCTGCGCGAGTTTAGCGCGCTCGTTCAGCAGGGTCAGTAACTGCGCATCCACCGCGTCGATTTGCGTGCGGATGGGCGCGAGGTCGGCATCGACTTGTGCTTGGAGTTCGGGGGTGAGTTCGGTTTTCATAGGCATTATGGTGTTGCAATATGGGATAGGGTTCAATCGCTTTCAATGGCTACGTTTAGTATGAAGGGGTTTCGATACTTAGCTTGCATATTTGATCGCTTGTGATATACAGGGTGTTGCCCTGTGCGTCAGTGTAGCCTTTGTAGGTGCGTTTCGGCTGATGGGGGCATTTCATCGTCAGTCGGTAGGGGCGTCCGGCCACGGGTACGGTGCTTGCATCATAATTCAGTACGAACATGTGTCCCCAACTGCCATCACCGATGCGTTTCACCAGCACGACGTTTTCAGGCTTGATTTCTGTTTCGGAACGGACGATGATGGTTTTTCCATCGTTATCGGTAACGCCATGATAAAACGGCTGCCCGCCAATCGAACCATCAATTAAAAACAGTCGATAGGGCGTATTGCGCGCGACTATTTTCTGGATACTGGGTTCGCCAGCGGGGCGAGTTTCGTACAAGGTGTATTGGTATTCAAAAGCGCCCTCACCGACAACAGCGGTGTCAGGCGTGGCGGCGCAGGCAGGCAGCCCCAAAAGCAAGAGGGGCATGGCTTTGATCGGAAAGATAACACGCTGCACAATATCCATAATTATCCGTGTTGACGTTCAAACTCACCCATAAATTTCACCAGCGCCTGCACTGAGTTCATACCCACCGCGTTGTAAATGCTTGCGCGCATACCGCCGACCATTTTGTGTCCTTTGAGTGCGGCCAGTCCGGCGGCTTGTGATTCGGCGAGGAATGCGGCGTTGAGTGATTCGTCGCGCAGGAAGAACGGTACGTTCATGCAGGAGCGGTATTTGGTTTGAACGTCGTTGCGATAGAGTTTGGAGTTGTCGATAAACTCGTACAGCAGCTTGGCTTTCGCATCGTTGATCTCGGCCATGGCGGCGACGCCGCCTTGCTGCTCCAGCCATTCAAACACCAAACCCGCAATGTAAATAGACAGCGTCGGTGGGGTGTTGAACATGGAGTCGTTGTCCGCGACATTGCGCCAGTTAAATGCCGACGGGCACAGCGGATGCTGACGATCAAGCAGATC
>CAYPYQ010000303.1:0-4565 GCA_964414735.1 uncultured Hydromonas sp. | reverse complement strand
AATTGGTCGTACCGTTGATAATACCGGCGATCCATTCAATGCGGTTGGCCGACAGCCCTTCGCGCAAGGCTTTGATCACCGGAATACCGCCTGCAACGGCCGCTTCGAACGCAACCGTCACGCCTTTGTCCTGTGCGGCTTGGAAAATCTCATTGCCGTGAACTGCGAGCAAGGCTTTATTTGCGGTAACCACGTGTTTGCCATTGGCAATCGCTTCGAGCACGAAACTGCGCGCCGGCTCGTAGCCACCGATCAGTTCGACCACGATATCGACCTCGGGATGAGAGGCCAATTGAGACAGGTCATTGATCACTTCCACGCCGCGCTCTTCCAGATGCGCTGCACGCCCCGGTGTACGCTCGCACACCACGGCCACTTCAATGCCTCGCCCCGCACGGCGGGTGATTTCCGCTTGATTGCGTTCCAAAACTTTAACCACGCCCGATGCGACGGTTCCCATACCTGCAATGCCAATTTTGATCGGTTTCATAATCGAGTTTTCAATATCTTCAACAATAAGTACTTAATACAACAAAAACATGCACGGCAACTCGCCATGCATGTTTGTCAATGAATGAGCTTTGGCATTGTAAACGATTCCTTCGCTTTACTCTACTGTTCTCTGCGACAGCCCACCGTTAATGAATCCGAGTGTCCTCATTCGGTTAAATCTCAATCTGTGTGCCCATTTCCACTACACGATTGGCCGGGATTTTAAAGTGATCCGTTACACGTAAAGAGTTGCGCATCATCAGAGCAAACAGTTTTTCGCGCCACAAAGCCATACCCGGCAGATTGCTCGGAATCACGGTTTCGCGGTTCAGGAAGAATGATGTATCCATCATTTCCATTTTCAGCCCATGTTTGGCACAGCGTCCCATGATGTCTTCTAAACTCGGCTCTTCTTTAAAGCCATAAAAGCCATGCACAACAAATACGTCTTTACCGATTTCTTTGATATCCAATTTTTCGTTTTCTGCGACATACGGAATATCCTCGGTACGCAAACTCATGAACACCACGCGTTCATGCAATACACGGTTATGCTTCAGATTGTGTAATAAAGAGTTTGGTACGGTCGTTAAATCCGAGTTCATAAAGACCGCCGTGCCTTCTACCCGCTGTGGCGGATAAGCCAAAATACTTTGGATAAATGGCTCCAATGGCAGATTGACGCCTTCGGTGCGTTGATGAACCAAAGTTTTGCCACGTTTCCAAGTCATCAGCATGGTGAAAACCATCAGCCCCAACAGAGCTGGGAACCAGCCACCATCGACGAATTTTGCCAAGTTCGCACCCCAGAACGACGCATCCAAGAACAACAACAATGCAAATACCGTAAACGTCGCCGGTTTCGACCACTTCCAGATCGTCAGCATGACCACCAACAGCAGGAAATCGTCAATTAACATGGTAGTCGTCACCGCGATACCGTACGCAGCCGCCAAATTGCTCGAGGTTTTGAAAAACAGCACCGCGAACAATACCAGGCCACACAACAACCAGTTCACGAACGGCACATAAATCTGCCCGCGTTCACTCGCGTTGGTATGCACGATTTTCAGACGCGGACAATAGCCCAACTGAATCGCCGCGCTGGTCAATGAAAACGCGCCGGAAATCACCGCTTGCGATGCGATGATGGTCGCTGCGGTTGCCAAAATCACCATAGGCAAAGTTGCCCATTGCGGCAACATCATGAAAAACGGATTGGCCGCACCATCCGGATTACCCAATAAATACGCGCCCTGCCCAAAATAGTTAATCAACAACGATGGCAAAACCAAACCATACCAAGCCAAGATGATTGGCTTGCGACCAAAGTGTCCCATATCCGCATACAGCGCTTCACCACCGGTCACAGCCAAGAATACCGAACCCATGACGAGGAATGCTTTGCCTTGATTAGCCAAGAAAAAATGAACGGCATAATGCGGGCTAACCGCTTGTAAAATCGATGGATGCTGAACAATCTGCGTAATTCCAAACCCAGCCAAACACAAGAACCATACCACGCAAATCGGTCCGAAAAATTTACCAATCAGAGAGGTTCCGTGCTTTTGCATGGCGAATAATCCAATGATAATCCCAAGCGTGATGGGCAAAACGTAGCGGTCAAATGCGGGAGACACTACATTCAGACCTTCCACCGCAGACAAAATCGACACGGCCGGCGTAATCACCGAGTCACCGTAGAACAATGATGCGCCAAGCATCCCGACAATCAGCACCCAGCGATACTTCGGATTACCCTCTTTGCCGCGCAAGGTCAAGGCCATCAGCGCCAGAATACCGCCCTCGCCATTGTTATCCGCACGCATGATGAAGGTCACGTATTTGACCGACACCACCAAAATCAAGGACCAAACCAGCAGTGATAAAATCCCCATGATGGTTGGTAAGTCATGCGCCAGATGATAATGCTCGCCTAAACTCTCTTTCATCGAGTACAGTGGGCTGGTACCAATATCACCAAATACAATCCCCAAAGCGGCCAAAGCCAGCGCAGATAATGCCTGCTTGGCTACGTCATGATGATTCTGCTGTTGGTCACTCATGAATAATCCTTTTATTTTCCTAAACCTTGGCATTTGCCAATAGTGTTCTATTGTCCGCAGCCTAAATTACAGCAGGCTTTCAATTTCACTGATTAATTGTAACGGTGGGGTTTTCGGCGCAAACCGCCGAACGGTTTTTCCGTCGCGTGCGATTAAAAACTTGGTAAAGTTCCACTTAACGGATGTACTGCCTAATAAACCAGGCGCTTGTCGCCGCAACCATTGCCACAGCGGATCGGCCTGATCCCCATTCACATCAATTTTCCCCATCACTGGAAAACTCACCGAAAATCGCTCGCAAAATGTTTGAATTTCATCATTTGAGCCGGATTCCTGCTTCAAAAACTGATTGCATGGGAAGGCAATCACGCGCAGACCACGGTCATAGTAGCGCTCGTGCAAGGCCCGCAAATCTTTATACTGAGGTGTAAAACCACAGGCACTCGCGGTATTCACGGCCAGCACCACGCAGCCTTCGTACGACTTTAACGATACCGGCTGTCCCAGATGATCCATCACCGTAAAGTTTGAAAATAACTGATCTGTCATATAATTGCTCAATTATTCATCATTTTGATTACAAAACACCCTGACGGGTATCCAATTGACCACTGATCCAGCCACTACCCAGCAGATCCTGATAATTCTGCTCAAATGTAAACATTTTGTGAACAGCACCTGTCTGCATAACGGCCTGTAATTGTACTTCTTTTTGTTCACTAATCAAATGCTTCACCGCCGTTGTCGTCGCCAAAACTTCATAATTGGCCACGCGCCCCTGCTTGGCCGAAGCATGATTGGATGGTAACAAACGTTGCGACACCACCCCCAGCAATACCGTAGACAGCATGTGACGGATAAACCCCCGACTTTGCGCTGGAAAGATATCCACCATCCGTGAGATTGCATCCACCGCATTCGCACTGTGCAGCGTACCGAGTACCAAATGCCCTGTTTCCGCCGCGCGCAAAGCCAGCTCCACACTCGCCTGATCGCGCAGCTCACCCAGCATCAGCACATCCGGATCGCGGCGCAAAATATCGGTCAGCGCATCATGATAGCCCGCAAAATGCGTACCCAGCTCACACTGATGCACCAGTCCCTTGCCATGCGTAAAAATATACTCAATGGGGTCTTCTATCGTGACAATATGACTGGCAAATTGCGTGCTGCAACGTTCAATCCAGCTCGCCAGCGTGGTGGATTTCCCACTACCCGTCGGCCCCGTCACCAGCACCAATCCGCTGGCAAAAGGCGATAACAGACGCAAAAATTCCGGCATGAGAATCTCATCCGGCTTAGGAGGCTGACTGGATAACAAACGCAAAGCCAATGCCGAACCCGACATAGTCGAATACGCTGTGATCCGCACGCGTACCCCCAAATCCGCATACGCCAAAATCCAATGCGATTGCCCTTGCACCTCATCGGCGATCGCCGAATGCTCTGCAACACACGCTTGAACCTGCAATTGCTCAATCAATGCGCGGATTTGCTTCGCAGACAGCGGCTCAAAATCCGTCGCTACACGCAACTGCCCCGCCAACCGAAACACCGGCTGATGCGCAGGCGAAATATGCACGTCGCTCGCACCCAGCGCCATCGCTGCCGCCAACACCGCACGTACAGAATCCACCGTCACTTTCATACGACCTCACTCTCCGATTCATCCCGATAGCCATACCACCAGCGTGATTGAATCACACCCAACTGCACCATCAGCAGGTTAAACACCAGCACAATCCACAACGACCACACCTGATGAGAAATAAAATGCGCCCCGCGCATCACCTGTGAAAAGCCTAAAACCATGGACAATACCACGGCATACGTGGCAAAAGCACCCGCCGAGAGCCAAGGGCTGCGCGGCGCAAGTAAAGCAGACTCATCGCGCCACAGCGCACGCGGCCAGCCGCCAACGAAGCTCACCACCAACAACGACAATCCCACCGCCGCGTGTCCCGCAGGCCAACATGCCTGACTGCGCGCCGCCCATGGGCGCGGATC
>CAYPYQ010000302.1:0-11831 GCA_964414735.1 uncultured Hydromonas sp. | reverse complement strand
TTCTTCTAAAAACACACGCAATTCTTCGGGTTTGGCCTCGATAATGCGTGAGATCATACCCTGACCAATGATCGCGTAGGCGCGTGGCCCCAAGCCCGTACCCATGAAGATGTCCTGTACGTCGCGGCGACGCACCTGTTGACCGTTGATGAAGTAGCTCGAGCCACCATCACGCGTGAGTACACGACGCACGGCGATTTCGGCGTATTGACTCCACTGTCCGCCTGCACGGCCTTCGTCGTTGTTAAACACTAGCTCAACCGACGCGCGCGCGGAGGGTTTGCGATTGCCTGAGCCATTGAAAATCACGTCGGACATGGATTCGCCACGCAACTCGGATGCGCGTGACTCACCCAGCACCCAACGCGTCGCATCCATGATGTTGGACTTGCCACAACCATTCGGGCCGACGACCGCGACCAGCTGCCCCGGTAGCTGAAAGCTCGTGGGATCTACAAAGGATTTGAACCCTGCTAATTTAATATGAGTTAAACGCACTACAAACCTTTTTTATTCGGCGATGATATTCATCGTTGTTGGAATCTTGTCTCGAAATGTACTTGCCCTGCTACCTAGTTCGTCATTTTTTTGGCAAACGCTTGCTACAGTGGCTTAAATAGGCGTTATCATACCATTTTCAGCATATTTTCAGGCGGATTTCGGCGCTTTTTGCACCCTCGGGCGCTGCTCCGACTGAATTTTATTTTTCTTTTAAAAACAAAAGGTTATGATTTTTAACCGCATCTTTTTATGATACACATCCAAGCCTGTGACGAAACGCGCGACAGCGACGTGATTTTAAGCATTTTTAACGAAGCCATCGCCCACTCAACCGCACTGTACGAGTACCAACCACGCACCATACAAAACATGGTGCAATGGTTCGCCGAAAAACGCGAGTTTAATTTTCCTGTGCTGGGCGCGTATGACGATGCGGGTCATCTGCTGGGCTTCGCGACCTATGGCGTTTTTCGCAGCAAACCGGCGTACAAATACACCATCGAGCACTCCATTTACATTCACCAGAGCCACCGCAGCAAAGGTGTTGGACGTGTCCTACTGGAGCAACTGATTGAGCAGGCCAAAGCGCAAGACTATCACTGCATGGTCGGTGCGATTGATGCGGCCAACGCGGCGAGCATCCACCTGCACGAGCAGTTTGGCTTTACCCATGCGGGTACGATCACACAAGCAGGATTTAAATTCGGTGAATGGTTGGATTTGGCGTTTTATCAATTATTGTTAGATACGCCGGAACATCCGGTGGATGGTTAAATTAAATACGCAGAGACTTGAGCGCCGCCCAAGCCAGTTGCTTTTGCAGTGGATCAGCACGTAGGGCTCGCAAACTCGGCAACTGAATCAAGCGTTCATGACGCGCCGTGCCCTCATTCGCCCCATCCTGCAACAGCACCACTCGCATCTGCGGATGCTCATCCAAAACATAACCAATCGCCGCCAGCAAATCCGCACCCACTTCCAAAGTACGCAACTGCGGCCATGCAGGCAAAGCCGTCGCCATACTGTGCACCGAGGTCTGCGTCTGCGAAGTCGGCGTGCTGTAAACCACCTCGCGCATATCGGCGTTGATCGCCCACAGCATACCGGCCAGCACATATACCTCAGCGGCATTGAGCGGCATTGCGCCAATGAGCCAGTAGCGTGCGTGTGCAATGGGCTCAGGCACATCCACGTGCAATGGCGCACCACTATCCACAGCCTCATGCGCACTGCGATGACGCCAACGCACGTCAATTCCCATGGCGTACAGCCATGCGTCGTGTGCTTCGGGATAGGTTTTGTGCAAATTCATATTACGTGGTTTTCAAAAATTTAGACATCAGCAGCGCATCCTCACGCCCGCTTTGCCCGTCTGCTGTCAGGACGGCATAATAACCTTTTCGCCGCCCGACTTCAATAAAGCCTGCCCCTGCATACAGTCGCTGCGCCGAGAGATTGGATACACGCACTTCCAAATGCAGTTGTGCAATCGCCTCCGGCAAATCACGTAAAAACACCTGCAACACCTGCTTGCCCAAGCCTTTGCCCTGCATCTGCGGCGCAACGCCGACACTCAAAATTTCGCATTCGTCCAAAAACACCCGCGCCAAAATATACGCGACCATCTCTGAACCATGCGACAACACCGTTCCGAGATATTCACCACACTCTAATAACGGCGCAATCGCCAGTACCTGCGCCTCAGACCACGGCTCCAGCTGTGTCGCCTGCTCCAGCTCGGCCAACTGTGCTAAATCCTCGATCTGCAATTGCCGTGCGGTGTATGTAAAATCCGATGAACTCATGATGATTGAACGCGTTCTGCCGCAGCCGTCTCACGCTCAGCGATGGTTTGCGCCACTTTGTCACGCACATACAGCGGCTGCACCTGCTCTGGCGAAAGCGCCACGCCCTCTGCCCAAGCACCGTTACGCCAAGCCATATTGGCCAAATGCAATAAGTCCTCGGCATGCGGCGCTTCGTGATCCATCGGCGCAACCGCCAGCGGCGCTCGTGTACATGCCTGCGCAATCGGCTCAAACACTGTGGTTGCATTGCCTGCAACAGCGCAAGGTTCGTCAATGCCCGCTAAATAGTTGGCAAACACGCCCACATCATCCAAACTCGGCGTAACCACGACTTGCAAATCGCCCTCACTCAGAGAATAGTGCGCCCAATACACCTGCTGCATCCGCGCATCCATCGCGATGACGATCTGCGTGACCGTCGTCTGACGCAATCCAGCCAGCGCCATCGCTGCCAAAGATGAATACGCCAGCACCGGTTTTTGCGCGGCAAACGCCAAACCCTGTGCGACCGCTACCGCCAAACGCACGCCCGTAAATCCACCCGGGCCGATGCCAACCACGATCGCGTCCAAATCGGCAAAATCTGCATTCTGAACCCCCATCAGCGCACGCACCATCGGTAATATCATTTGCGAATGTTTTTGCTCCGACCATTCATGCTGCGCCTGTATCCGACCATCCCATTGCAAGGCGACCGAGCAATACTGATTGGACGTATCCAGTGCCAAAAGATGAGGCAATCGTTGCTGCGAATTCATACGATCTACGCCGCTCACTCAAACGATTTCCGTGCGACGTTGTTCTTGCGTCGGCGGTTCACGATCTTGCACCAGCAACACCACCACCTCGCAGGCAATTCCTTCGGAACGTCCGAGAAAACCGAGTTTTTCACAGGTTTTCGCCTTCACGTTCACCGCCGAATACGCTGCACCCAAATCCGCCGCGATATTCTCACGCATGGCGGGAATGTGCGTCATCATCTTCGGCGCCTGCGCGATGATGCTGGCATCCAAATTGCCCAACACATAACCCTTGTCGCGCACCAATTCATACGCATGGCGCAACAGCACACGACTGTCCGCACCTTTGAAGCGCGGATCGGTATCGGGAAAATGCTGGCCAATATCACCCAAAGCCAAAGCACCAAGCAATGCATCGGTCACCGCATGCAACAGCACATCCGCGTCCGAATGCCCGAGCAAACCTTTTTCATACGGAATGGTCACACCGCCGATAATCAGCGGACGGTTCTCCACCAAAGCATGGACATCAAACCCCTGTCCGATGCGAAAAGGCAAGGTATTATTTATTGTTTTCATCGTCATATTTATGATCTCTATCCCAAATTCTGTCAAAACGGCGGCGATACTGCAGATCAATGCCATTGGTCGTACCACCGCGCAAAATCACATCCCAGTTGCGCGAGAGCGTCCAGGTCATTTTCAATACACTGCTGACCGTATCCACCCCCTGCTCATACGCCACGCTGAAGCGATCAGTAAAGCGCTTACCCACGCCAACGTATGTACCCGAAGTGCCATCCTGCTTGTCAATCGTACCGACGCTGATATTATCAATCCCAAAGCGATCAGTAATCTTGCGTCCTTGATCGGTACTGAGTAAAACAGCCGCCGCACCGGCGATGGCACTGATGTCATTCTGTCCCAAATTCGACGTTGAGCGACCAAACAGTAACCACGCCAATTTTTCTTCATCCGGCATATCCGGATTTGAGGTCAAACGCGCATGTGGATCAGCCATCGTACCATTTAGCTCTACGCCGACTTCGGTTGACCCCACCACGCGCGTTGCCATGATATTCAGGCTTGGATCATCAATCGGACCGGAGAACGTGACCAAACCGCGCTGTACGGTCAACGTTTGCCCGTAGAAAATATACGTCCCGCGCAGAATCTGTACCGTGCCATTGGCTCGCAACTCAGGATAGTCGGCGCCGGAATGCACACGCAAAACACCGCCCAAATATACATCCGCACCGCGCCCTTTAAAACGGAAGTTTTTCCCCAGATCAACATTAATATCCGTTTCGGTCACATACACTTTATCCACTTTGGTTTTCACACCCGGCGTCTGGGCAAAACGCACATCGCTGTCCAAACTCGGCGCCAGAGTCGGCGGCAGATCAAGGAAGGCTTTATCCACCTTCACATTCCCTTTGATGGTAAATACACGCACACCGTCAAAGCCCAAATCCGCCGTACCGCTGAGCACCACCTCGCGATCCGGTCGGGCAAACGGTCTCAGCTGATTCATCACCATGGTTGCGTTCACGCCCTGCTTTTCTCCGGCGCCCCAACCGACCGTACCTTTGACCGACAATGTACCCTCGATCCCTTTGGCCTCAAACTGTTCAAAAACAACCTGTGATGGCTCGACACGCAAACGCGCCACACCATTCTCCAAGCGTATCCCTTCATCCACATGGTAAAAACTCAAATTCTGACCCGTGATGACCCCTTGCGGTGACCAAGAGGCGAGCGTCCCTCTGATGGTTAAATCGGCCTGCGCTTGCCCATCGATCCGCACATTCACACCAAACAGTTGATTAAACTGTTTGAGCTCATTCAATCGCGCATCCGCACGCAGATTTAGCGGTGATAATCCCGACACCACCCAACCGGATGCCCCATTGACCAAGCCCAAAGTACCTTGAATTTGGCTCTGCCCAATTTTCGCCCCACTCAGCAAACCAGATAAAACCATTTGCGTACCGGCCATACGCCCTTGAAAATTCAAATCCGACAGCTCGATCAAATTGCGTCGGCGCGCATCCAAAGCAATATTGCCGCGTTCGCGCTCGAAACGAAATCCACCCGACGGTTGTGTACCCATGCCAATATCCCACTGACCGCGCACGGCAAAATCATCCGACGGATAAAACGGCAGCGTGATTGCCAGCCATGACAGCCAACGATTGGCCACCAAATTGCTCACATTGCCCTTACTGTTGATGCGCTGTCCCTGTATCGCCAAACTGTCGAGATTCAACTGTGCTTCCTGTACGCGCGCGATCAGTCGATTGATTTTGAACTCTTTATTTTCGTAGGCAATTTGGGTCGGCTGCTCCAATTGAATGTTCGGCTGACCGACATTATTCAGCTGATTGACCTGACCACGCCAGCCATCATCAGTGATGCTGCCCGAGCCGTTGGCTTGCCCATCCAAAATCCACTGTACCACCGGATGATCGGCCGTGGCTTCGCGCACTAAGATATTGCCTGCGAAATTGCCATTGAATTGATGGCTGGCCTGCGTACCCCGCACGGTTGCATTCAATTGACGTAAATTTACCGGACCGACGGCATAACCAGCTAATTCAACATCTGCATTCAATGGACCATTACTGCCGGTTTCCCATTGACCTTTGAGGCCCAATGATTGGATTTTGTTATTGAAAAACACCAGGTTGGCGCCTTGTGCTTGCAAACGACCCCGTGGTTTGGTCAATGAACCGGACAAATCGCCAATGGCATTGAGCCGACCGGCAAAGCCAAACTGCAGCTGTGCCAAATTCGCAGCTTCAATATTCAACTGGAGGCGATCGCCCTCTTTACCCAGCGCTCCTTTGGCTTGAAAATAATTGTCGCCCACGGTCACATCAATGTTGCGTGCTTCGATGCGATCCGGCGCTTGGAAAGTAAAATCCAACTGCCCTTTGGCATTGGCATCCGCCCAGCGGCTCGGGGTCAGTTCGCCTTTCATGTCCAGTTTGAAATTCGGCTTGATCGCACCGCTCACGTCAAATGCACCGGCCAGTTGACTGCGTGGAAAGTCCCCCAAATCATGCAGATTGAACTGTTGTATATTGAGCTTTCCTTCAAACGGCATGGCTTCTTCGTTTTGCTTGATTTTGCCCACCAGATTCAATTCCGCCGCACCCAGCCCGCCAATTTTGAACTGCTTGATGTCGATCAAGCCACCGCCCGTAGTCACGTCGGTATTGATGCGCATATTGATGTTGCCGGATTGCGCCAGCTGCCCCACGAAATTTTGGAAGTTCGGGTCAATATTGATGCGTACCGTGCCATCCAAAGCGGTATTGAGTAATTTGGTATAAATGGATTTGAGATTCAAATCCGTAACCGCCACATCAATTTGCCCTTGGCGATTGGCGAACTGCCCATTACCGTTCAGCGAACCACCACCGAACAAAACAACCTGCATGTCGTTCAAATTCTGCACTTTATCGGTCAGCGTGAATTGCCCTTGCCCCGACACCACCGGAATACCCAATTCGGCCAAAGTCAACGGCAAGTGATTGACCAACGTCCAGCGACCTTGCACCGGTTGACGCTCCGCCGTATCTTTTGAGGTATCCGCAGTGGCACTTGCCCCGCTCGGATCAGCATCCAGCGCCACATCCAAATCAGCTTTTGGCAAACTATCCCAAAACAGTTTTGGATTGACGTGTTTGAAATCCATATGCCCTTGGTGAATATACAGTCCATCCAGCAGCTGCACGCTCAGCGTTCCTTGTCCATTCAATTGACCTTGACTGCCCTGAACCGCCGAGTCGGCACTCAAGCCTAGATTCAGACGTTTTAAATCGCCCTTGGCGATGATTTTGGCTGAATAACTATTGTCCCCATCATGCACCGATGCATCTACCTCACCATCCAGTGCAAACGGCCGTTTGCCATTGATTGCCAGCTGGCCGGTGTATTCGGCATTCCCCTGACGCAGACTCTTGAGATTAATCGTATGCTGCACCTTATCGGTGTTCAAGCTGCCGGATACATCGCGCAACACCGTGGTTTTCAGTCCCTGAATTAAATTGACTTCCGGTACGGACAAATCATTCACCGTGAATGCAAACGGCATAAGCACCTGCTGCGTCGGCTCAGAGACTTTTTCAGAAGGAAATAAGGCGATGTCAACGCGCTGCGCCCCCAGCCGATCCACCTGCCAATGTACCGGCAGCAGACGCCAGCGCCATTCGCCCGATACATTGTGAATGTCAATATGCACCGTACTCAAATGAATCTGTATGCTCTCGGCGCTGCCGCCATGCGCCAAACTGCCAGATACCCATTGCGATTGGATTTTGCCACCGGTCAAAACCTTGGTTGCTTTCCACAACATCTGGGTGCCGCGCTCGGATTGAGCCGCAGAAAACGCCGCAATCACCAACATCAGCAACAGTGCGAACACAATCGCCAGCACGCGCACCCACCATCCCCGTTTCGGCTGCGTAGGCGTTGACGGTGTTGAGCCGGATGTAGTGTCGCCCTGCGCATCCACATGCGATTCTGGCAAAGGCACTGAGTTCTTTTGCTCGTCCTGCATCAAAACATAATCCCAATTGAAATATGCGGCGCAATCCGTTTGCGCGGATAACCGTATGCTATGTCAAACTGAATCGGCCCGACCGGACTGCGCCAGCGCGCGCCCACACCCACCCCATGATACAGCGGATGATTCGACAAATCATTGGTCACACTTCCGACATCATAAAACGCCGCCCAGCCCCATGAATTACTGAACCAATGTGTGTATTCCGCCGAAGCGGTCGCCATGTATTTTGCCGGGAATACCAAATTGTATTTCATCGCATCCGGATCACCGATGCTTTGATAAGCATAGCCGCGCAGCGAATTACTCCCCCCCGCCTTGAACAATAAACTGGACGGAACGTCATACCAGTCCGAACGTGTATTGACCACACCCAGCTCAGCACGCAACATCAGTGTATCTTTTTTCAAGAATGGAAAGAAATGCCGATAACGACCGTACCAGCGAACAAAGCTGGCACTCGAACCCATGGCTTTGCTGGCGCCGCCAATCGAGGTATCAAGCGCATACCCCTGACGAGGATAGGAGTTGTTATCCACATTGTGTTTCGACCAATCAATGCTCGCTACCCAGGCATGACTGCGATAATCTTCTACCAAACTGTTGTAATAGTCCAGATTGTAGGAAATAGAGCTGCGTTCCAATTTACGTGAATAATGCAAACCCACTTGATAGGTACGATCACGGATGCTCGTTGTGCGATCATCATCCAGCTTGGCAAACAAGCTCCACTGATAGTGTTTTTTATTTTGTGGCGTGGTGAGTGAAGTTTGCCCAATACGTTCTTTTTGCTGCCAGTCGTAGCGGATGTCATAAATCCAACCGCGTTTAAAAACGTTGTAGTGGCTGTACTGGGTTTTCGCATGGAAGCCGGCATCCGTACCATAACCCACAACCCCTTTGAAATTTGAGGTCGGCAGCTCGATCACATTGACCTTGATCGGGGTCAGCTGTGCGTCCTTCGGATCAGAGCTGATGTCCACCACCACATTGGAAAAATACGGCAAATCCTGCAAACGCTTTTGATAAGCCAATAATTTTTCACGGTTATACGACTCGCCGACCTCGAGTGTGTTCACGTTGGTCACGATGGATTTACGATAGCGGCGCAACCCCGACACCTCGACATCGCCCAAAGTAAAATACGGCCCTGATTCCAATACCGCCCCCACGTCCACTCCCGTGCGCGGCAAATCCACTAAGGCCTCGGTACTCTTAAAATGTGCGCTGGCATACGCATCCGAACGAATTTTGCGCAGCAGCAAGGTTTTAGCCAACGCCCAATCGGTTTGTGTGAACGGCTCCTCCTCCTGCAACGACCAGTCAAACACCAGATCATTGACCCGTTGCGGATCCTGCTGGTTAATCAAACCATTCATGGTCAATTTGGCCGATTTGATTTTCGCCTGCTCGCCCAGTTCCACTTTGATGGTATAGCTCGGTTTGGCGTGCACTGTCTCGACCTTCGCATCATGAACCGCATCTGATTCAGTTGTATAGCCCGAAACCGCCCCCTGATCCGGCTCGACATGCACACGTTGCCCCAACGCACGCGTCTGCTGAGCAGCCAGAGCCGCACTCAGCTGCGCATCCGTCCCCACGGTTTTGCCCGTACGATCGTCGATAATGATAACGCGGCTATTGAAATAGCCCTTGGTCGCTAGCAAACTGGCGGCTTGCTCCGCCGCATGATCGACCAAAAAGTCCAGATACTCATCGCGAATATCCTCACGCGTACGATAACGCACGATGTCCAGGTACTGCTCCAACAGCGATTTTGCCTCCGCCGGTGCATCAATCGTAATCGAATAATTATCCGCCCGCACCGGCACACTCAGTGTCAACAAAGCCGCGCCGATTGTCCCGTAGGTCAATCGGCGTACCCAGTGAGCGAGTAAAGAATGAGTCCTGCGCGCCATTAAATCCAAACCAAATATCCATCCAACCAGCTACGCCTTGTGCGCATGGAATCCAACATCTACCATAACCATGATTCCCATGCCCAAAAAAGCCAAATTCGAGTAAAATAACGAGCAATCCATACGATATACCCGTATTTAAACATATCGTATTGTAAACAATTCTCATCCCCTTGATGGCGAAAAGGAGTAATAAAAAATGGCACGTTACGAATCGGACTTCACCAAATTTATGCAAGAGATGTACAAAAAACAGCCTGATCTGTACCAAAAGCAATTGGAAGGCCGTGCGCGTCTGTGGGACAAGCAGCAAGACGCCGCACTACAACGCCAATTTGACGAAGCCAAAATCACCCGACCTGATCACTGATCCGTCACCGTCGCATTGAGCACATGAATCCCAAGGTATTCAATCCAAACGCCGAGACCAGCGAAGCACTGGACTCGGCGTTGGCACAAATGGAGCACGTCGCCCCCGAGACGCAGCAGGCCACGCCTGATACCGTCGATGGCATGGCGTTTGCACGTCTCTACGGCGAACCGCTGTTCAATGTACCACAGGATTTATACATCCCGCCGAATGCGCTGGAAGTCTTTTTAGAAACCTTTGAAGGCCCGCTGGATCTGCTGCTCTACCTGATTCGCAAACAAAATTTCAATGTTCTCGACATCCCGATGGCCGAAGTCACGGGACAATACCTGCTCTACGTCGATCAGATCAAAGCCTACAACCTCGAGCTCGCCTCCGAATACCTGCTCATGGCCGCCATGCTGATCGAGATCAAATCACGCATGCTGCTGCCGGTGAAAAAATCCGATACCGGCGAAGAGGTCGACGATCCGCGCGCCGAACTGGTACGTCGCCTACTCGAATACGAGCAAATTAAACTCGCCGCACAAGGGCTCGGACAAATGCCGGTACTCGGTCGCGATTACTTAGCTGCCCGCGCCGAAATCGACCATACGGTACAAAAACAGCTGCCGAACGTCCACATGGACGACCTCAAAGCCGCATGGATGGACATTCTCAAACGCGCCAAACTCAACGCCCGCCACAAAATCACCCGAGAAACCCTGTCTGTCCGCGAATTCATGACCGGCATTTTGCGCAAACTCAATGACCGGCGCTTCATGGAATTTACTGAGCTATTTGACGATCTAATCGCACAAGGTGAAGGCCGCTCAGTACTGGTGGTCAACTTCATCGCCATGCTTGAACTGTCCCGCGAATCACTGGTCGAAATCACACAAGCCGAAGCCTACGCGCCGATTTACGTTCGCCTAAGCTATCAACCCAACTACAATTAAACAATCACAATATAAAAACAGGAGCCATCATGATCGTGAGCCAAATGCTACCCAACACCCCACAAGTGCAACTGTTTCGTGAGCAAAAAACCGAAGGAGCAGTAGACCACCCTCGTCCAGAACGCTTAGTCTCCGGTAATCCGCAGCGCGTGACTTGGAATCACTTTACCAATGCCAGCGGCGAAGTATTCATGGGCGTATGGAGTTGTGAAGTCGGCAGCTGGCGCATCGAAATGGGCTTGGACGAAGACGAATACTTCTACGTAATCGAAGGCGCTGGCGCTATTATCGAAACCGACGGTACGCGTCGTGAATTTACGGTGGGCGATGCCGTCATCATTCCAGCAGGATTCAAAGGCATCTTTGAAGTCACCGAACCGATGAAAAAACACTACGTGATCATTGATCGTCAGGCGCAGTTTGCCTAAATCGTAAAATCAATCAAACTAAATCATTCCTCTTTGACCTACGCCATGCGTAGGTCAAATTGTTTCAGCTGACGGCGCAGACTGCGATAATCGGGACACATCTGCTCCACCTGCTGCCAAAACGCCGCGCTATGGTTCATCTGCCGCGTATGCGCCAACTCATGCGCCAAGACATAATCCACCAAGGCCGCATCCAAAAAAACCAAACGCCAATTCATACGAATCAGACCATCACGACGGCATGTGCCCCACAGAGTTTTTGCGTTGGACAGCACCATATCGCGATAACGCAAACCAAATACCTGCGCATAATACTCCGCCCGCTGATGCAAATACGCCAGCAAACATTCGCCCAAGGCATTGGCCAAGGCATTTTGTCGGCTAATTGACGCAGACTCTTCGCTCATATTTGAGCGGATACGTGGTGACTTCACCCACAATTCCGGCTGCGTCGCATGCCAATCGGGCAACTGCTGCACGCGACCCCAACGGATCTGCACCGTGCGTCCGATCAACGTCATGATCGCGCCGTCCGCCACGTCCAGATTCGGCAC
>CAYPYQ010000301.1:0-5965 GCA_964414735.1 uncultured Hydromonas sp. | reverse complement strand
TGTGGATGTGGCGCAAAAGCGGGCGTAAGCATCAATCTACAAAGAATAAATAAACAAAAAGGGGATGAGAATGAAACTCTGTGGTTTTGAAGTTGGTTTGAACCAGCCGTTGTTTTTAATTGCAGGGACATGCTCGATTGAAGGGCTGGAAATGTCGCTGGATGTGGCCGGACAACTCAAAGAGATGTGCGACGCGCTCGCCATTCCCCTGATTTACAAAGGCTCTTTTGACAAGGCCAATCGCTCCTCAGGCAATACCAAACGAGGCTTGGGTATGGATGAGGGATTGCGTATTCTGGATGAAGTCCGTCGCCAAATCGGCGTGCCGGTACTGACGGATGTACACGAAATCGATCAAGTCACAGAGGTGGCCTCCGTAGTGGATGTGCTGCAGACCCCCGCATTTTTGTGCCGCCAAACCGACTTCATCCGTGCCGTGGCGCAATCTGGCAAACCGGTGAATATCAAGAAAGGCCAGTTCTTGGCTCCAGCCGACATGAAAAACGTGATTGAAAAAGCACGCAGCGCGGCGGCGGAAAAAGGCTTGGAAACCGATAATTTCTTGGCCTGTGAGCGCGGCGTGAGCTTTGGCTATAACAATCTGATCTCTGATATGCGCGGCCTGGCGATCATGCGCCACGGCGCGGAACGCAATGACACGCCGGTGGTGTTTGATGCGACGCATTCAGTGCAATTGCCCGGTGGGCAGGGTTCCACCAGCGGTGGTCAACGCGAATTCGTGCCGGTTTTGGCACGTGCGGCGGTAGCGACAGGTATTTCAGGTATTTTCATGGAAACGCATCCAAACCCATGCGATGCGTGGTCGGACGGTCCAAATGCGGTACCGTTGGGACGAATGAAAGAATTATTGACAACGTTAAAGGCTTTGGATAGTGCTGTTAAGTCTGGCGGCATGTTTTTAGAAGACAATTTTTAAGCGAGCGGCGGTACAATAGTCGCAAATGCAGCAGTATGATTTGGTCGTGGGTTTATTTTTTTAGGAGAAAGTAATGAGTGCAATTATTGATATCGTCGGTCGTGAGATTCTGGATTCACGCGGTAATCCTACTGTAGAGTGCGAAATTTTATTGGAATCCGGCGCGAGTGCGCGTGCTGCAGTGCCATCGGGTGCGTCTACCGGTTCACGCGAAGCCATTGAACTGCGTGACGGTGATAAAAGCCGTTATCTGGGCAAAGGCGTTTTGAAAGCCGTGAATAACATCAACACTGTGATCGCCGACGCATTGGTGGGCATGGAATCATCCGAACAAGCGCTGATCGACCGCACTTTGCTCGAATTGGACGGTACTGATAATAAATCCAACTTGGGTGCGAATGCTTTATTGGCCGTTTCTATGGCCGTTGCACGTGCGTCTGCACAAGAAGCAGGTTTGCCTCTGTACCGCTATTTCGGTGGCTCTGGCGCGATGCAAATGCCTGTGCCGATGATGAACATCATCAATGGTGGTGAGCACGCGGATAACAATTTGAATTTCCAAGAGTTCATGATTTTGCCGGTCGGCTTTGATTCATTCCGCGAAGCATTGCGTGCGGGTGCGGAAGTATTCCACAACCTGAAAAAAATCTTGCACGACAAACATATGAACACGGCGGTGGGTGATGAAGGTGGTTTTGCTCCAGACTTCAAATCCAACGAAGAATGCTTGGCGACCATCGGCGAAGCGATCAGTGCTGCTGGCTACACCATGGGTGACGACATCCTGATCGGTTTGGACTGTGCCGCATCTGAATTCTACAAAGACGGCAAATATGAGCTGACCGGCGAAGGTCTGAGCTTGAGTAGCAAAGAAATGGCGGATTACTTGGCCAATTTGGTGGATAAATTCCCGATCGTGACCATCGAAGATGGTTTGGACGAATCTGACTGGGAAGGTTGGAAATATTTGACCGAAATCTTGGGCAAGAAAATCCAATTGGTCGGCGACGACTTGTTCGTGACCAATACCAAAATTTTAAAAGAAGGCATTGAAAAAGGCATCGCCAACTCAATCCTGATCAAAATCAACCAAATTGGTACTTTGACCGAAACTTTCGCGGCGATCGAAATGGCGAAACGCGCGGGCTACACAGCTGTGATCTCTCACCGCTCTGGTGAAACTGAAGATTCAACCATCGCTGATATCGCGGTTGGCTTGAACGCAGGTCAAATCAAAACTGGCTCATTGTCACGCTCGGATCGTATTGCCAAATACAATCAATTGCTGCGCATCGAAGAAGCTTTGGGTGAAACCGTGAGCTATCCAGGCAAAAGCACGTTCTACAATATCAAGAAGTAATGCGTTGTAGTGTGTTTGTGTACACGCGATACAAAAAAGACCGGGAAATCCCGGTCTTTTTGTTAATCCATAAATGTGTTTTATCAAGAGTTTTTTTCAGACGATGAGACCGCCGCACCTTTTTTCTCGCGTACAGCCAGCGCACCGGCTTTTTCAGGATAGCGGGCGTGATGATTGGCAAAATCCAATTTCAATTGTTCGAGTTCTTCATCAATCGTGTCTTTGACATAACGGTAGTTGGCCACACCGATGGTCTTGGTTTCGTAATTAAACTTGGCTAAGCCGATGGGTACATTAGCAGCCTTGGCAATGTAGTAGTAACCCAAATGGATATAGGGTTTATAAGAGCGCGTACCCTCGATGGCGATAACCAGCCAGCAATTATCTTCTGCAAGCATGGTCTTTTTGAGGTTTTGAGCGACATCCAAGTTGCCTTCACGCTTAATACCAATACCACCCAGCTTGCGCATGATCCAACCAAAAACGGGTGGTTTGAACAAAGACTCTTTCGCTACCCAGCGGGGCTGGATTTTATATGCCATTTTCCAGAGTACACCTAAGGGGAAGTCCCAGTTGGAGGTGTGCGGATATACCACAATGATACCGTGTGGTCCGGGTAGAGGCTCGTAATAGGTTTTCCAGCCAATGAGTTTAAAGATAGCGAAGGCAAATTTTGACCACATAATGAATTGATCCTAAAGTAAAGGAGTCTGAATTTTAAAGGAAAAACAAAGGGAATAAAAGAGTTGAGCCAAATTGCATAAGGGTGGTCGTTTTGTTGAATAAAAAAATCCACGCAGATTCAATCAATGCGTGGATTTATATTTGGCACTCCCAACCGGATTCGAACCGGTGTTACCGCCGTGAAAGGGCGGTGTCCTAGGCCTCTAGACGATGGGAGCCAAAAGTACAACAAATTCTGGTGGAGATAAGCGGGATCGAACCGCTGACCTCTTGCATGCCATGCAAGCGCTCTCCCAGCTGAGCTATACCCCCGAATCTCTTCAGTTCTGACCGCGAGCGATCATTTACTGTGAAGAATTGAAATTATGCCGTAATTTACAGTTTTGTTCAAGTAATTTTTGACAAAAATACGACTGGAATGCATATTTTTTGTTGGGTTATTTAGGTGTGTTCATGGGAGCGCTCGTCGTTGTACTCGCTGCGATGTGAGCGTATACGGCCAACGTAGCACAGCGTGATGAAGTTGAGTATGCCCATGAGCAGCAGGATGGCGATTAAATACCATGCTTCGGATAGCGGCGTACCGATTTGATTGAATCGAACGGATGCTTCAATCGCTGGAGTGCTGGGCAGTAGCCAGCGAATGTATTGCAAAGCATGAGGCAGTGCTTCGGCCGGCCATGAATAGCCACTGAGGAAAAACATCGGTAGTGAGCTAAAAAGCAGGATTTGTAGGGCGCGCTCACGTTGCTTGAACCACATGCCGAGCATGCAGCCTATGGAGGCTATCACGGGGGCGAAAATGAGCAGCAGCAATAGCGTTGCACTCATATTGGCACCCCGTGGATAGTCCTGCAGATTGAATATCCAGCCGAAATATAACAGGCCGTTGAACCAACCAACACAGGATAAGGCGAATATCCGTCCTGCCCATTCTACCGGTGTGGTACGCACGATGCGCTGTTCGGCCCATGTGCCAACTACCAATGCCGTCCCCGTCAGTAACATTTGTTGCAAGATTAATATTGCAACCGCAGGAACGATGTAACTGGCGTAACCTTGCGCCGTGTTGTAGAGCGCATGTGACATTAACGGAATGGGATTCTGTGCGACTTTGGCCTGATCTCGGTTCATACCGGTCGCCATGAATTGACGAATCTCAATCCCTGCGGACATCGTACCGACGGACTCGGAAAAACCGGTCAGCGCCTCACGATTGAGCAGCAGATAACTACCGTTACCTTCCACGCTCACGCTGGTTGGGCGGCGCATGACGACATCGTGTTTCAGATTGTCGGGGATAATCATGTAGGCATAAATTTGATTATTCCATAGCGCTTCTCGTGCTTGTCGTTCATCGTTTAAAACCTGAACGGAAATACGCGGGCTGGCGGTGGCATAGCGGATGATTTGTCGTGACAGCGGCGTTTGATCATGATCGACGATGGCGACGGGTACTTGACGAGTGGCTTCGCTGCTGTACGGCCACGGATAGAAGAAGCCATAGATGAGTGGCGCGATAATCAACAGCATGATGGCACCTTTGTCGCCCAAAATAGCGCGGAAGGTTTCGACAATACCAGCGGTGAGTTTTTGTGTAGCGTTCATGGGCGACTTGCTTGGTGTTGTCATCAGCGCGTCCCCCAGCGTTCAGGATAGCGCAGTGCACGTTGGGTCAATGCGGTGCTGATCAGCAGCAAAATCACGACAGAACAGATAAAACCAGTCAGCGCCGGAATCGACCACCATGCGGGTGCATCCATTTCCAGTTGATTGATTTGCAGATGTAAGTAATGCGTTAAAGGTAAAACATTGGACCAAATACGCGCGCTTGCTGGCATAGCCAACGCAGGGAAGGCAACTCCAGAAAAGGCAAAGGCTGGTGCGGTGATAAATGCGGTAAGCGACAACCCCATGCGCAGAGACAGGGTGCCGGCCGAGGTGATAACACCGATCCAGAGTGATACCAACATCATCAACCACAGACCGAAAAATGTGACCAGCCATGACCAGATCGATGCATCCGTGGCGCTGGCGACGAACAATAGAGTCAGTGCAGACCAAACTGTGAACGAGAGCATGGCCCAGAGTAGTTTGCCGTTGAGCGCAAAGGCTATTTCCCAGAAAGTCGGTGTGGCGTTCGGATGCGTGTCGGCGGTGGAGAAGGTTAACCAGTTACTCAAATCATGATCGCGGATTTCTCGCCCGATGGCATAAGCGCCCGCGACCATGCCGAGGATGTGCAGCAGGGCGGGGATCATGGTGGCTGCCAATGCCTTTTGATAATTGGTGGAAATGTTGAACAAGGTCACGGCGGCGGTACGAATCGGTGTCTGGGTATCCTTCGCTTGCTCGTAGGATTGGCCGCGTTTATTGCGTGCACGGATTTCAACACCGGCGGAAAAAGTGGCGACTGCGCTTTGTACCGCACGCTGTACGACGCCTGAATGCGTGCCGAACTGTGCGTTAAACTGTAGCACCACCGGCGAGGCGTTGCCGGTTTTTAGATGGGCGGCGAAATCCTGTGGAATAACCACTACGCCATAGACGTGAACCGCATCCAGTGCGCGCTCGGCACTGAGTTGATCGGTGTATTGCTCCGTGACGTTCACGCCGGGCGCCGCATTCAGATAACGCACCAGTTGTCGCGATGGGCCACTGTGGTCTTCGTCTAAAACGCCGATGGGCAGTCCTGTGATTTGACCGGTAGAAAAAATCCACCACATCAGCAAAATAGCGGCCAACGGTGCACCGATCAGCATGAAGCGATCCCAGCGGTGTTGTCCCAGATAGTGCCATTCGTGGGAAGCACTGCGAGCAAAAATATGCAGTAGGCGTTTGAGTTCGCGATACATGATATTTAATATTGCAGAGGGTTATTTAACCGTGACCAATACGCTCATGCCCGGACGTGCATTGGCAATCGGTGTGGTCGGGCGCGCTTTGATTTCAAAGGTGCGCATATCAAATCCACTGCTGTTGCG
>CAYPYQ010000300.1:0-1157 GCA_964414735.1 uncultured Hydromonas sp. | reverse complement strand
TGCTCACGTAGCCAGCGATTGGCTTGGTCATGTTCGGCGCTGGCGTGCCAGTACAGGCAGATGTCCATACGTGGCGTGTCAAACGGCAGTTCGTGACATTGTGTACCGAGATTTTCACTGACCAGACGGGCGTATTGCTCTGGCATGGTGAGCAGTAAATCGCTTTGACTGACCACGCGGCAGGCCGCGAAATAGTGCTGGCAGCGCAGTCGTATCTGGCGTGTGTGGCCGAGTCGTTGCAAGGCGAAATCTTCAACACCTCCGCCTTGGCGACGGCTGGAGACAAGAATATGCTGGGCCGCGAGGTAGGTTTTTAAATCCAATTTCTTTTTGATCGACGGATGTGCGCGACGTGCCACGACCATCATGCGTTCAAAGGACAACGGCTGCTGACGAATGTCTGCGCCAACCGGCATGGTGATGTCGAGTGCCATATCCAGTTTTCCTTGTATTAGCTCAGCCTCGATTTCGCTTCGGTCGGTGCGTACGCTAACCAGCTGCATATTAGGCGCGTGGGTGGATAGCACGGTTTGCAGTGGGGGCAAAATCATGGCTTCGAGCACATCACGCAGACCGATGGTGAGCTGGCGTTCACTGATGGCGGGCTCGAATGGTTGATTGAGATTAATGCTGCTCGTGAGCGTCGCCAGCGCCGAGCGTACCGGTGTAATCAAATTGCGCGTCAGCGCGGTTGGAATCATTGTGCCGCCTTGACGGACAAATAGCGGATCATCGAGCATTTTGCGCAGCCGCCCGAGGGCGTGGCTGATTGCTGGCTGGCTCAGATGCAGCCGTTGAGCTGCGCGAGTGAGCGAGCCTTCGGTATAGATTGCATCCAGCACGATGAATAGATTGAGGTCGATTCGATTGATATTCATAATATAAATAATATTTAATTCAAACTATTCATTTGATTAATCATTAAGCGCATTCTAAACTGCGACTCATCTCGTGTAAAGAACATCACCACAAAGGAGTGCATCATGGATTTTCGTCGTTCTGCATTGGCCGAGGATTTTCTACGCCGTTTGACCGAATTTATGAATCATGAAGTCATGCCTGCCGAAGCAGAATATAAAAAGCAGCTCAATGGCGGCGAGAACTGGCGTCAATGGAATCAGCCGGCGATTATGGAGTCGCTCAAGGCGCGTGCGCGT
>CAYPYQ010000299.1:0-2557 GCA_964414735.1 uncultured Hydromonas sp. | reverse complement strand
CGCATGATTGCTCAGGACTATCAAAACGCCTTGGCACAGTGCGACGTCATCATGGGGCCGGTTGCACCGACACCGGCGTGGCGTTTGGGTGAGAAAGCAGACGATCCGGTGCAAATGTATTTGGCCGATATTTACACGCTCTCGCTCAACTTAGCAGGCCTGCCGGGCATGAGCATTCCATGCGGTTTCTCAGGCGATCAGCGTCCGATTGGCCTGCAAATCATTGGCAACTATTTCGACGAAGCGCGTCTGCTGCAAATCGCGCACGCATTCCAAACCACAACCGACTGGCATCAACGCAAACCACAGGTGGCGCTATGAAATTGACATCACGCATTTTATTGACGGGCACAGCACTCATCAGCGTCCTGCTGCTCAACGCATGCAGCACCCTGATGCCATCACGCTCATCCAATGTGAACTTCAATGGCACATGTGAGCAGCGCGAAGAGGATGGCTACTACGATTTCATCAAACTGAAAGTCAATCACAACGTGGTCAGTCAACTCGAATGGACGGCCAATCCGCGCCAAGGCCGCTGCCAATTCAACCTGAACGAATTTACTCAGGTAAAAACCCGCCCACAAGTCGATTTACAGTCGAAAGTAGACCGCCGTTGCCACATTTACATTTGGGAAAACGGTCGATACATCAGCGTCTCACCGGTCAACTGTCAAACCGTGTGTGCACAAAACGACCGCATTTTGCCGGTTTTGCTCAATGAGCGCACCAGCAGCTGCGCGCAAAACACGTCACGCTAAAAACAAACGCACGCATTAAAAAAGGATTCATCATGAGTTGGGAAGTCGTCATCGGGTTAGAAACCCACGCACAATTATCCACTGCCTCGAAAATTTTCTCCGGCGCGCCGACCGCTTACGGCGCAGAGCCAAACACCCAATCCTGCGCAGTCGATCTCGCACTGCCGGGCGTATTGCCCGTGCTGAACAAAGCAGCAGTCGAAAAAGCCATCACCTTCGGTTTGGCCATCGGTGCTGAAGTCGCGCCGGTGAGCGTATTCGCACGCAAAAACTACTTCTACCCCGACCTGCCCAAAGGCTATCAAATTTCACAATTTGAATTGCCTGTGGTCGTCGGTGGCACGCTCTCGTTCAACGTCGGCGAAAAAGAAAAAACCTACCGCAAAACCGTACAACTCACCCGCGCACACCTGGAAGAAGACGCCGGTAAATCCGTCCACGAGCTGTTTGACGCCGAGTCCGGTATTGACCTGAACCGCGCCGGTACGCCACTGCTCGAAATCGTCACCGAGCCCGTGATGTACAGCGCCGCCGAAGCCGTGGCCTACGCCAAAGAGCTGCACAAACTCGTGGTCTGGCTCGGCGTGTGCGACGGCAATATGCAAGAAGGCTCATTCCGCTGCGATGCCAACGTCTCCGTGCGTCGCGTCGGCCAAACCGAATTGGGCACGCGCCGCGAGATCAAAAATTTGAACTCCTTCAAATTCCTCGAAGACGCGATTAACTACGAAATCAACGAGCAAATCCGCATCATCGAGGACGGCGGCGCGGTGCAGCAAGCCACCGTATTGTTCGACCCCGCGAGCGGCCAAACCCGCGTGATGCGCACCAAAGAAGACGCGCACGACTACCGCTATTTCCCTGATCCCGACTTGTTACCGTTGGTGATTTCCGACGACTGGAAAGCGCAGGTCAAAGCCACCATGCCCGAGCTACCCGCTGCACTACAAGCGCGTTTTGCCGAGCAATACGGCCTATCGCAGTACGACGCCGAACAAGTCTCCATGAGCAAAGCGCACGCCGCGTATTTTGAAACTGCCGTGGCCGCGATGAACAAACCCGACGCCAAAATGGTGGCCAACTGGATGATGAGCGATCTGGCCGCGACGCTGAACAAAGATGGCTTGGAGCTGAGTGATTCGCCCGTATCTGCCACACGTTTGGCGCAGCTGCTGGCGAAAATTCAGGACAACACCCTGTCGAACAAACTCGCCAAAGAAGTCTTCGCCGCCGTTTGGGCAGGCGAGCAGTCAGACAAAGGCGACGCGCAGATTGACGCGATCATTGACGCGCACGGATTGAAACAAGTCTCCGACAGCGGCGCGATCGAAGCCATCGTCGCTGAAGTCATGGCAGCGAATGCGGGCGTGGTCGAAGAATACCGCGCGGGCAAAGAGAAAAGCTTCGGCTTCCTCGTTGGCCAAGTGATGCGTGCGTCCAAAGGCAAAGCCAATCCAGCGCAGGTCAATGAAATTTTGCTGGCCAAGCTCAAGGGCTAAACCAAATCCCTCGCACGACACTAAAAACAGGGCATTTGCCCTGTTTTTTATTTCACAGCGACTCTAAACGCCTCATCAAAGTACCCAAATATTTGAAAATCCCTCATCCATTGACTCAGGATGACACTATCTTTTTGGCCTAAATAAGTGGTATGAGCGTAAAATATTTTACGCTTCTAAGCGCTTTGTTATCAAAATAACCCTTTGATTTTAATGTGTTTTTAAATACGACCTCGCAGCTGACAGCCCCCATTTTTTTGGGTATGATGTGAACCATTCGGATCCCAAAAATATCAA
>CAYPYQ010000298.1:0-3901 GCA_964414735.1 uncultured Hydromonas sp. | reverse complement strand
AAAAACCACGCCGCAGCGTGGTTTTTGATTGAAATATTGGGAAAAAGGATTATGCGAAATTAGCCGCTACGAAATCCCAGTTGACCAAGCTCCAGAATGCCTCTACATATTTAGGACGCGCATTGCGGTAGTCCACGTAGTAGGCGTGCTCCCACACGTCGCAGGTCAACAAGGCTTTGTTGTCGGTGGTCAATGGAGTGGCTGCGTTAGAAGTTGAAACCAGGTCCAATTCACCCGCTGGTGTTTTCACCAACCAAGCCCAGCCTGAACCGAATGTGGTCACGGCGCATTTGGTGAAGGCTTCTTTGAATGCGTCGAATGAGCCCCATTTCGTGTTGATCGCGTCGGCCAATGCGCCGGTTGGCGCGCCACCGCCGTTGGGTTTCAAACCGTTCCAGTAAAAAGTGTGGTTCCATACTTGCGCTGCGTTGTTGAACACGCCGCCGGAAGATTTTTTCACGATGTCTTCCAAAGACGCATTTTCAAACTCAGTGCCTTTGATCAGATTGTTCAGGTTGTCCACATAGGTTTTGTGGTGTTTGCCGTAGTGAAATTCCAAAGTTTCGGCAGAGATGTGCGGTGCCAATGCGTCCATGGCGTAAGGCAATGCAGGTAAAGTATGTTCCATAGTCGTATCCTCAAAATTAAAATTATCAAAATTATTCTGTCTCGGTGTGATTGACCGTGCCAATCACGCGTCCACGTGCGAGCTGGATGGTGATGCCATCGCCGGATTGCAACGTATCCGCATTATAAACGATACGTCCGTTTTGTGTGTACACGTACGCAAAGCCGCGCTGGAGCACGTTTTGCGGATTGAGTTGCTGCAAACTCTGCGTCGCATACAGGGTGCTTTGCTCGCGTTTTTGTAGGTAACGTTGCATGGCGTTGTGCAAGCGGCTGCTTCGATCCGCCAGTGCGTTGGCCTGCTCGGAGAGATTCGGGTGGGCGCGCCGCCAGCGATAACGGGTGTGTTGTAAACGTTGTTCATTCGCGTCCAAGCGTCGCGTGACGGCGTGGCTGGCGCGCGTCCACAACTGCTGCAATTGCATGTGCTTGTGCGTTAATTGCTGTGCGGGTGTGAGCAGTCCCAACAACGCCCGATCCAAACGCTGTTCGGCCTGCTGTTGCGTCTGCCGCATGGCGCGCGCCAAGGTGCGTTGTATGGCGTCCAATTCGGCCAGCCAGTCGTCCGCACTCGGGCTGCTGATCAGTTCTGCTGCTGCGGTTGGCGTCGCGGCGCGCACATCAGCGACGAAATCAGCGATCGTGGTGTCGGTTTCGTGTCCCACGCCGCTGGTGGTCGGCAGACGACTTTTGAATATCGCGTGGGCGACTTCCGGCTCGTTAAACGCCCATAAATCCTCTAAACTGCCACCGCCACGAATGATGAGCAGCGCGTCCAGATCCTTGTTTTGATTGGCTTTTGCGATGGCTTGGGCAATTTGTCCGGCGGCAAGCTCACCTTGCACCAGCGTGGGGTACAGCTGCAATTCAATGTGCGGCGCACGGCGTGCCAGTGTATGTGCGACATCGCGCAGTGCGGCGGCTTGCGGTGAGGTGACGATGCCGACTTTGCGGATGAAGTAGGGCAGTTCTTTTTTCGTGTCGGGATCGAACAGTCCTTCTTGCTCGAGTTGCGCTTTGAGCTTGATAAATCGCTCGTACAGCGTGCCCATGCCCGCCGGTCGCAAGGTCTCGACCGTGAGCTGAAAATCACCGCGCGGTGCGTATAATCCGGCGGATACGTAGGCTTGCACCGCGTCGCCTTCACGTGGTTGCCAGTTCAGCAGATTGACTTTTGGGCGGAACATCACTGCACGCACCTGCGCTTTTTCGTCCTTGAGCGAAAAGTACCAGTGTCCGCTGGCCGCACGGGTCAGGTTGGATATTTCGCCCTGCACCCACAGCAGTGGCACGTTGCGCTCGAGCAATGCGGCAATGCGTTGGTTCAGCTCGGTGATACTTAAATACGATTCAGCCATTGTTTTGCTCAATCTGTTCCGTTCAATCAATCCAGAAGTTCAAATACCATGGATACCTGTGCCTGTATTTCGACGTCTTGCGGGTCAATGTCTGCTTTGGCCGCCGACATCATGGTGGCGGATTCATACGCACCACCGAAGCTGCGAAACGAGCCGCTGTTGTCATCGCCGTAGAGGATTTCCTGCACCTTGCCCAGTTGCAATTGGGCGGTTGTGGCGAGCGTGTGGGCGTTGTTTTGCGCGGAGAGTACGGCGTTTTGCAAGGCTTTTTGACGCAGTGCTTCGTTGTCCTTGAGCGTGAACGACACTTGGAACTGTGCGTCACTCTGGCTGTGCACCACTTGATCAATGACGTCGTTGAGCAGGGCTTTGTCATTGGCCATCACGATATTCATGCGGTGCGAGGCGCGATAGCCGATGTCGATGCTCTGGCCGTTTTCGTATTTGGTCTCGGTGTTGATCGAAAAATCCGTGGTCTTCAGTTCGACGATCGGCAGTTTCGAGCTACGAAGACGTGCTTTTAACTGCTCGGTGGCGTTGTTCAGTGTATTCATGGCTGTGCTGTACTCCTGCGCTTTTCCCACCACGTCCAATGATAGGGTCGCGGTATCCGGTTCGGCTTGGGCGTGACCCACGCCCTGTACTTTCAGTAAACGCATGATGACCTCCTGTGAAAAATTCAATTCATTGTACCAGCAATGCGTTGGCGTAGCGGTTTTGCACATATTTGTACGTTGGAAAATCTCCATAAAATGTTCAGAATCGGCTCAAAATCGCGTATAATTTTTCAGTTAAATCATTTCAACCTAAAGGAGTAAAGATGTATTCTGATGACGATAAAGACAACGATCAGCGGTTTGTACTGGGGTTGTTGGCCGGTCTGGTAACTTTGTTGGTGGGTAGCGTAATTACTTTTGGCGCGTATGTTGGCAGTGGCGGTGGTAGTGATGCGGCCAAAGCGGGCGCACATGCCGGTACAAACACCGCAGCCACAGCGAATGCGGCACAGGGTGGCACAGCTCATGGCGCGGCAACCGATGCTGCAGGTGCCGCGGCAAATGCAGCAGCAGGCGCAGCCGGTGCGGTTGGTTCGGCTGTTGGTACGGTGGCTGATGTCGCCAAACTCGGTGCCAATGACTCAGCCGTGATTGTTGACAATGGTGTGGTGAAATTCTACTTTGCGTCAGGTAAGGCAGACATCGCCAAAGGCAGCAATGAAGCGCTGGCTGACGTGGTCAAAGGCGTTAAAGCCGGTCAAAAAGCCGTGATCTCCGGCTACCATGACAGCACGGGTAATCTGGCACAAAACCAAGAATTGGCGAAAAAACGCGCGTTCTCGGTGCGTGATGCCTTGGTTGCTTTGGGCGTACCGGCAGACCAAATCGAATTGAAAAAACCAGAGCAAAGTGCTGGCTCTGGTAGTAATACGGAAGCGCGTCGCGTGGAAGTGGTATTGAGCAAATAATCTCGATGACATTACAACAAAAAAGCCTCTCAAATCTGAGAGGCTTTTTTTTATGGAAGATCCGAGTCCCCTCCCTGGCACCAGAAATATAAGTGGTGATTATTGCCCCACGCGTGTACCTGCGGGCGGCGTGAAGCTAAACGTACCGGCGGAAACCCCTGGGTTTTTCTGAAAGCCAGAGAAAAATAAAATAGTGGTCTGGCCCAAATTATCGTACAGCACGACCGCATCCGGCACGCCGTTTTTCATACCGATATTTACGCTGGAGAAGCTCGACTGACCTTTCGGTTTGGCATGTACCCAGCTACGACCGTCGCGCTCGCCTGCGTCGGTCAAGGTGAAATTCTGTGACAAATCACCGCTGCCGAACAAAACCGCCGCAGGCGATGAGCCGATGGCGCTGCCCAGCGAACGCTTGGTGACTTGTTTCAAATCTTTGTCATACATCGTC
>CAYPYQ010000297.1:0-9184 GCA_964414735.1 uncultured Hydromonas sp. | reverse complement strand
TGCGGACGGGTTTTTGACGGAACAATGGCGCAAGCCTTTGAAAGCATTGCACAATTTTTGCAACTACCGGATGCAACGCTGATCGCCTGCGCACACGAGTATACCTTGAGCAATTTGGCTTTTGCTTTACGCATCCAGAGCACGCACGAGCCCACTCAAGCCTATCTAAATCAGGTAAAATACGCGCGCGAACGCGGCTTACCCAGCCTGCCGAGCCGTATGGCTTTAGAGAGCAGCGTCAATCCGTTTTGCCGCGCAGTTAATATGTGCGTGACCAGCGCATCTGTGGATACGGATTGGATCGAAGGACTGAATCTTTTGGCGCAGAGCGTGGGGCTGGACACCCTCCCCACCACAGCGCCCGCCGCAGAAACGGCACGCTCCGAATGGGCATTGGCCTTATTCACGCTGTGCCGCGAATTGAAAAATCGAATGTAACGACGTTCAAACCATAACCTTTTGAACGCCAGCCCTCGGCAAGACGCCGCTCTGCCGAGCATGAAGGAATTTTATGTTGCGTAAAACCCCGTGGAACCGAGCGAAAACCAGCACCACCGCCCCGACACCACATTTAAAATTGCGCCTGAGCGCACAAGCCACACTGATCGCCCTGTCAGCTCTGTTCATCAGCGCCTGCTCAACCCCCCAAGGCGCAGGCACCGGCAGCCATAAAATCCAATCGGCACACTCCAACGACATCTGGCAACGCATCCGCAATAATTTTGCCATGCCCGAGTTGGAAAATTCTGAAGTATATGCCCGCGAAAACTACTACGCCACCCGCGCCGACTACGTCAGCCGCATGGCGACGCGCTCAGGCGACTTTCTCTACCTGATTATGGACGAAGTCGAACGCCGCCACATGCCATCCGAATTAGCACTGCTGCCCTTCGTCGAAAGCGCCTTCGTTACATCGGCCAAATCATCCGCCGCCGCTTCCGGCCTATGGCAATTCATGCCCGCGACCGGTCGCGATTTTTCATTGCAACAAAACCGTTTTGCCGACCAGCGCAACGACGTAATGGCCTCCACCAGCGCCGCATTAGACTACTTACAACGTCTATACAATACCTTTGGCGATTGGCATTTGGCACTGGCCGCCTACAACTGGGGACAAGGCAATGTCAATAAAGCCGTCAATCGCTCCCTCGCGGCAGGTGGCTCCGGCAAATACACCGATCTCAATATGCCGTTGGAAACGCGCCAATACGTACCCAAACTGCAAGCGATCAAAAACATCGTACGCAACCCATCCATGTACGGCCTATCATTGCCCAACATTCCAAACCAATTGCGGCACGAAGCCATTCTCGTCACCCGCGACATCGACGTCTCCAAAGCCGCCGAACTGGCCAATTTATCCGAAGACGAATTCAAACGCATCAACCCAGCGTACAAAAAACCCATCATCGTAGCTGCGCTTAACAGCAAAATTCTTGTTCCCGCCGATCGCGCCGATGATTTTCGCCGTGCATTCAGTGACAAAAACCGTCAGCTGGCCACATTGACCACCTACACCACCTTCAGTACCGAAGCACTGACCGACATTGCCAGCAAATACAACACCGACGAAAACCACCTGCGCGAGCTCAACGGCATCCCCTACAACCACAGCTACGTGCGTGCCGATTCCACCCTGATCGTCCCGCGTACCCGCAAAAACGACGAAATCTCCTATTTGGCACTCAACTCCAGCGTACGCTCCATGAGCGGTGACGTTGGCATCTCAGACTACGACACCTCCACGCTCATCGCCTCTGGCTCAACGACCAGCGGCAGCATCATGCCCACCATCAGCAGCACCAACATCACCGCACCGGGCAGAGCCACCACCGGTCTCGTAGCCGAAGCCAGCGATGCCGACCAGCTCGGTACACTCATCAGCAACACACCGAGCAAACCCGCCTATGTCCCGAACATTCCCCCGATGGCCACCCCAACAGTCACCTCAGCGGCCACCCCAACGATCGCACCCCCTGCAACTCCCACCTCAGTGGTTAACACCGCACCGGTCTACGCCATCGACAACGCAAAGTCCGACATCCTGACCATGCCGCCGGTAGCACAAACACCGACGACCCAAGCACCGACCTCACCAATCACACCTGAGGCAACAGACCCGATTACCCAACTGACTGCAGCAAATAACACCGTATCCAACACAGCCACAGCAGCCAACACAACGGTCATGGAAGCACCCAAGGTGATAAGCAACAACGTCCCCAACAGTGCAGCACCCACACCATCGGCATCGGGCAACTTGATGAATACCGCATCTACAGCGGATACCGACCCCATTGTGCCGGACACAGCGGTCAACAACCTGACCAACAATGCGTCCAACCCATCCACCCCTCCTGCGACCGGTCTGTCTGCAACTGAAAAAGCCGTATTGGCAACCGCAGCCGTAGCCGCCGTATCCGCACCGAAAGCATCGGCAACACCCACAAACACCGTGGTCACAACATCACCTCGTACACCTAAAACCACAAAACCCGAAGTGAAAAAGACCGTGATTACCAGCAAACCGACAACTCCGGCCAAAACCGCCAGTGTAGCCAAACCAACCACCAAAGCAAGCGCAGCTCCTGCGCCCCATACAACCAAAGTCAGCACGCCGCCAAGCAAGCCCGAACCGAAAAAACCGGAGAGCAAAACCGCGTTAAGTACGACCCGACCGACACAACAAAACACACCCAAAACCGCAACAACGAGTAAAATAACCAGCAAACCTGCTGCCCCAGCGCCAACCAAAGCAGCGCCGGAAGCGACCGTAAAAACGGCAACAAAAAAACCGACTGAAAAGGCTCAAGCCACCACCAAAACCACAGTCAAAACGACTGAAAAACCCACAGGAAAACCAACCAGTAAAACAACGGCCAAACCAGTAGTCAAACCGCCGCTCAAAGCTGTTGAAAGCGCGAGTAAAACCGTCGTACTGCCGAAGAAAAAATAAACCAAAAACCCCGTCCGCGCTACGGCGTCGGATTGAACCACCGAGGAGAACACCATGGGATTTTTACAAGGAAAACGCATTTTAATCACCGGCGTACTGTCGAACCGCTCGATCGCCTACGGCATTGCACAGGCATGCCGCCGTGAGGGCGCCGAGCTGGCATTCACCTATGTCGGCGAGCGTTTCAAAGACCGCATCACCGAGTTTGCCAACGAATTGGATTCCAATTTAGTGTTTGAATGCGATGTCGGCGATGATGCGCAAATCGACGCCGTATTCACCCAGCTGCGTGAACACTGGCCACAACTGGACGGTTTGGTACACGCCATTGGCTTTGCGCCGAAAGAGGCAATTGCCGGTGACTTCCTCGAAGGTTTATCGCGCGAAGCATTCAAAATCGCACACGACATTTCAGCGTACAGCTTCCCAGCACTGGCCAAAGCCGCGCAACCAATGCTGTCCGAGCACTCATCGCTGTTAACCCTAACCTATTTGGGCGCGATGAAAGTCGTACCAAACTACAACACCATGGGCTTGGCCAAAGCCTCGTTAGAAGCCTCCGTGCGCTATCTGGCCAACAGCATGGGACCGAAAGGCGTGCGCGTGAACGGTATTTCCGCAGGCCCGATTCGCACATTGGCAGCCAAAGGCATCAAAGGCTTTGACAAAATCCTGAGCGAAGTGGAAACTACCGCACCGATCCGTCGCAACGTCACCATTGAGGATGTGGGTAATGTCGCGGCATTTTTGTTGTCCGATTTAGCGGCAGGTGTAACAGCAGAAATCACTTATGTCGATGGTGGTTTTAGCCAAGTCATCGGTGGTATGGCGGAATAAATCGATTGTCACAATCGGTATTCCATCAAAAAGCGAGCCCTTGGCTCGCTTTTTGACTAATGAAGTCAGAGATGATTACCAACGGCCACGTCCCATACCGCAACCCGCATTTCCGTTCACACGACAGCCAGATCCAGCACCCATGCCTCCGCCCATACCTCCGCGCTCCTGAGCAGAAGAGATAATGGCGTTGTATTCCGCTTGAGTTAAATGCTGGGGTTGATAAGGGCTGGCACCTGGTTGTAGTTTGAGCGCACCGTCAAACGAGCGCAGATGATTGCGCGAGCCACGCGTCAGATTATCATACACACGCAGCACATCCGCACGCTGGGTTTGATGACTGAGCGCATTCAGATCGGCAATGTCCAACTCCTCAATCAAAGTCCCGACTTTCAATGCGTTGACGGTTGAACCTGAACCCTGCGTCACCAGCTGCTGATACAGACGTGTAAATTCAGGGTTAGAAAATTCACCGGCTTTTTTGCCCACCGTCGGATCAGGCAAACCATAGATTTTCAATAGATTTTGTACCGCACTTTGATGTTGACGTTCACTGCGTACGATATTGCCAAAATTGCGAATACCGGTTTTTTCATACAACGCTTGGTATACGTCACCGGCCAGCTTTTCCTCTTCCACCATCTGCAGTAAACCGCGGGTTTCTTGCTCAGACAGTGTCGCACGGGTAAGTTGTGCATACGCTGGATACGCGCCCAAAACTGCCATAGACAATACCACTGCCGCACCGTAACGTTTCATAGTTGTACTGTTCATTATGATCTCCTAAGTCAGTGAAAAAACTTTCATTCAACCCTTGAGTTCAGTATCTGCCTCATCTATGAAGTCACGATGTATCTCGTGTAAAGTTATGTAAACCTTCTATTATCTGTTGCCAGATTCCGCTCATCACGCATTTGCCAAATATTGTGACAACGCGTTTCACGCAGCCACCACGTAGACAGCGCGCCGAGCACGGCCAACAACGTCATCACCGCCATACCGGATTGCCAAGTGTGCACATCATACACGCGCGCACCGCGCTCCAGCGTGCCATGCCACCCCAAATCCATCACCCAGCCAAACAACGGCTGCATCAGCGCCGCTGCCAAAAATCCACCCATATTCGCCACACTGGTGGACATACCGGATAAATGCGGTGGATTGACCTCCTTCGAGCACGCCCAAGTCAGGCTAAAACTGGAAGTCAACACACCCAGCACAGTGAATAGTACGTAAGTAAATGATATTGGCAATGCCACACATGATGCCAACAGCAGCCAAATCGCCGCGTACAAATGCCCCGCCACCATTGCCACCGGCTTGCGCCAGCCCAAACGATCCGACAACGAACCAATGAAAAAACCACCAAACGCAAACCCACCGAACCACAAAGATAAATGCGTTGACGCCACCGCCTTTGAAAACCCATGCACCTGCATCAAATAGGGCGTCGCCCACAAACCGGCAAATGCAAAAAACGAACCCGAAATTCCCGCATTCACCAGTACCGTCGGCCACGTATCACGATTACCAATCACACTTTTTAATCCCGCCCAGACCTCCGCCAGTGGCATGTGTGACGGCTCTTTGCGTGCCGCATCCGCATTCTTCATTACGCTCGGCTTATCCCGAACCACCCAGCCGCACAGCAGCGCACCGATGAGTGAGAGCACGCCCACGAATACAAAAATCTGCCGCCAGCCAAACATCTGCACAGCCGCCGACAACGGCGATCCGGCCAATACCGAACCAAGATTACCAATCAGCAGACACACCCCCACCAGCGTGGCAAAACGATTTTCCTCAAACCACAGCGCGACTAATTTCAACATGGCGATGAAGGTTACCGACACACCCAAACCAATCAAGGTGCGTCCGACCAAAGCCCATGAAAAACTTGGCGCCAAGCCAAACAGCACACTACCGACACCCGCGACCAAGCCGCCGGCAATCAGAATGCGTCGCGGCCCCCAGGTATCGACCAATACACCGGTTGGAATCTGAGTCACCGTGTAGACATAAAAATACGTCGCGGCCAACGCTCCCAATGAAGTGGCAGAAATCTGAAAAGCCGCGGACAAATCCTGTGCGATACTGGTCGGCGCAAAGCGCTGGAAAAAGGACAAAATATAACCGACCCAAACTACAGCCAGTACCAGCCAACGATAGCGCTTTTGCTCCGCCGTCAAAGAAAATCCGCTCATGAATATCCTTTCATTTTTCCCACAAAAAAACGGTCGGCACATTCCCGACCGTATGGCTTGGCATCATATCACTGCAGCACCGAATGTTGTGCTGAATGAGTAACAAAGCTTATTCCCAATTCGCCGACCAACCATCAAAAAATGCCTGCAAGCCGATATTCGCCTCATGCAGTTTTTCTTCCCAATGCTGTACCGAATTTTCACCAATGCGATCGGTAATATACTTCACGGATACCAGCGGAATACCCGCACGCCGACATACCTCGGCCACTGCAAAATTCTCCATATCCACCACATCGGCCTGCTCAATCACCTGCGTCACAAACGTGTCGCCCGTGTTACACACATGCGCCACATCCAAACCACGCAACAGAGGCATACGCGCCAACGCATCAACAAAATCATGCTGATACGGCACGCCAAACTCTTTGAGCTGCATCATGTCGCGGTCGATAAACCGCCCGCACGCCACAATGCTACCCACCGCATGCGTGACCGAACCCGCCGTGCCGACATTGAGCACGAGATCCAGCTGAGCATCACGTACCGCCTCACACACGGCCAATGCGGCATTCACCTTGCCAATACCTGTTTCGCAATAGCGCACCTGACAACCGAAAAACTCAATCCGAACCCGCTCGGCGGGAATGGCGTAGCTAATCAAAATTTTCATCACTCCCCCATCATCTTCCATCGCTTTACGCCCAGCAATTTTCTCATATTCATCAATAATGCTGTCCGCAAAAAACGGGGGTGCCCACCCCCGTTTTTATGTGCATCATTGACCTGATTAAACCGGCTGCTCAGGTTTCTTCTCACCTATATCTGATGAATGCTCGTCAACAATCGCTTGTCCGATATTATTGGTTTCCTCATGCACCAATACTTCTTCCACCGTATGATGCGCACCCGAACCAACAGCGGAACTCCCCACACCCACTGCGGCAGCGGAAATCACCTGTGCGAAACGCTGACCTCGGGTCAAATGCGGTTCATCGGTTTTGGGCATGTCATGGGTTGTTGCTGACGCGACTTCATCAACCGTGTCGTTCGCCGTCGGTACTGCTTCGGCATCCTCGGTGACTTCAGTTACTTCAGGCATATTTGTTTCCGGCGTTTTTTCCACAACAATGTGTGTATCACTAGAAGAATCAACCGGTGGCGTACTTTCAGCACCCCACTCTTCGGAAATATCATCCGAGACGCTAGAGACCAGCGGCGCTGCTGCCGTTGCAACTGCTGCCACCGGCGCCACACCGGACACCGCGCTGTCAGCCACCACGATCGGGCTGTTATCGCCACCACCGTTACCATTCGGCTGACCACCACCGCTCATGTAGTTACCCGAACCGGACGGCGGGTTGGAATTGTTTTTGTTTTTACGCCACAGGAACCAGATCGCCAAACCGAGCAATGACAATACACCGATGGTGAACCACCACATTGAGCCTTTGGATTCTCGTGGACGCGTCACGATCACGTAGGATGGTTTGTCGGCGATATCCATAAAATTAATGGTGATGTCATGCCCAGCATTTTTCGCTTCCTGACCATCAATGCTGACAATCTCATCGGCAAAATGGGTATTCAAAATAATGCTCAGACCTTCATTTTGATACATTTGACGTCGCGCACTTTGCAACGGTAACAGCGGCCCGACATCAGGTCCGATCAAAGCGCCTTGCGCGCCATCACGCTGCACCATCCCCTTGATGTCGGTCACGGCGGCAAAGAATTTCACCGCGTCAAAACTCAACTCACCGGTTTTTTCATCCAGCGTCACGCCAGCCGGTTTGTCCATTTCGTCGGTCATTTTGTATTTCAAAACGCCTTCGTCTTCACATTTGAAATTCGGGCTTTTGCTCACAAAAATTTTGCAGTCAAAACCCTCCATGCGCTCGGTCAACGCTGGATTTTGTCCTTTGAGGTTATTGAATACTTTGGAAAAATCGTAGGTAGTGACGACTTTGACATGACCTTTGGCGTCAACATCGGCTTTACCGTTGATCTCCACGCAGGCGAATAATGACAGTGATACACCAACCAGCGCCAAGCGCATCAGCCCCCGTTGCCACCATGTTGATTGAGTCGTTCCTTGTTTTAGTCCGTATGCGTTCATATCGCCCCCAGTTACGCTATCACCGCTGTTTATTTTCGCCTCTTGGTCTCACTTTGATGTCAAATCCACCCGCAAAACCAGTGGCACAGCAGATCGTCCATCAGTATAAAAATACCATAAGTTGCGTACACTCAACTGACATTATTTTATGATATACGCCCAATGCTTATTTTCATCGCATTTTCTACTACTTTTGACAGAGAGCTAAGTCGCAAGGTGTTGTTTTTGTGTTGCATTCTCGCTGGCTATGCAGCAAGCGGATGTTTATTTATGCTCGATCCAGTGCGTGACACTGTGAGCGCTCGCCTGCTCGAGCTGGGCCAGCAGGCGATGGCCGGTTTGTTGGGTGAATACGGCCAGGTCATCGACCGCCGCCGGATCGGTGGTGACGACTTTGAGAATTTGCCCTTGCGTCATTTGCGCCAAAGCTTTTTTCGTACGCAAAATCGGCATCGGGCAACGCAAGCCGTGCAACTCCTCGGTGCGTACGACCTGCGCGTCAATGTTCGCCAACTCTGCTGCGTCGATGCTGTGCATAGCCACCAACCTTAAGCCACAAATTCTATCGGCGCGGGCTTCATCGGGAATCCGAGCTGCTCGCGCGATTCATAATACGCCTGCGCGACTTTACGCGACAGATTGCGAATACGGCCGATGTAGGCGGCGCGTTCGGTCACAGAAATCGCACCGCGCGCGTCCAAAAGATTGAAGGTATGCGCCGCTTTGAGCACCTGCTCATACGCTGGCAGCGCGAGCTTGCGCGCACCTTCTACCGGCTCGCCGGTATCGGGATTTTCGCCCATGAGTACTTTGGCTTCGCGCTCATAATCGGCGAAATGACGGAACAGTACATCGGCATTGGAGTACTCGAAGTTATAGGTCGATTGCTCCACTTCATTTTGATGGAACACATCGCCATATTTCAATTCATGCGTCACACCGTTTTCTTCCCAGCGTGTCCACACGAGGTCATAAACGTTTTCGACTTTTTGCAGATACATGGCCAGACGTTCCAAACCATAGGTGATTTCACCCAAAACCGGTTTACAGTCAATGCCGCCAACCTGT